>NZ_JBDIVO010000203.1:0-9004 GCF_039794385.1 Methylocaldum sp.
GGCGGCGCGGGCAACCGCCTTCTTCCACTCACGGCTGAACGTTCGAAACCGGCGGTTCCGTTCGGCGGCCGGTATCGCATCGTGGATTTCGTGCTGAGCAATCTGGTCAACTCCGAAATCCATTCGATTTACCTGCTCGTCCAATACAAGTCCCAATCCTTGATCGAGCATGTGCGCAGGGCTTGGTCGATATCTCATTTGATTGCGGGACATTTCGTCACCGTCGTGCCTCCCCAGATGCGGGACGGACCGGACTGGTTCCAAAGCACCGCCGATGCGGTCCACCAGAATCTGGGGCTGATCGAACATCATCGCCCCGACGTGGTGGCCGTGTTCGGGTCCGATCACGTCTATCGCATGGACATCAATCAAATGGTCCGCTTTCATCTCGATCAACACGCGGATGTCACCGTCGCCGCTCTGCCCATGCCGCTGGAGCAATGCTCGGCCTTCGGCATCATCCGTCCCGATCATGCCGGGCGGGTGGCGGAGTTCGAGGAAAAACCGGCCAGTCCGAGGCCGATGCCCGGCAATCCCCGGAGAGCGCTCGCGTCCATGGGCAATTACATCTTCAGCACCGAGGTATTGATCGACACGCTCAAAGCCATTCGGCCGTGCAGCGAACAGGATTTCGGGCGGGACGTCCTGCCGCGGCTGATCCACACGCATAAGGTGTGCGTTTACGATTTCGCCTTGAACCAGGTCCCCGGAATCAAACCGTACGAAGAGCAGCCTTACTGGCGCGATGTCGGCACGATCGACGCTTATTTCGCGGCCCATATGGATATGCTGGGCGAGGAGCCGCGCTTTGAAATTTTCAATCCGAGCTGGCCGATCTATTCCGACAATTATCTCGGACCGGACACCCGCATCATCGACGGCGAAGTCCGGAACAGCATTCTCGGCGCGGGCACCATTATCCGGGGCGCCAGGATCAACCGTTCGGTGATTCGGCGCGAAGTGATCGTCGAGCCGGACGCGGATATCGACGAGTGCATCATCATGGATTACACCGTCATCGGCCGGGGCTCGAAACTTCGCCGGACCATCGTCGATCGCTACAACATCATTCCGCCCGGTTCCGTCATCGGCGACGGACGATATCTCGACAAGAACCAAAGTCCGGCATCCCCGCCCCGGATCACCATCGTACCGAAAGGCAAGCGCGGACCGGCTTCGGTCTATTGACCGACCGGCCGGAACGCTCCGGCTTTCCGGCGCGAACAACCCGCACCGGATACTGGCCGTGGGGCGATTGCAAGCCTTACGTCCCGACCTCAAGATGACGGCCCAAGCAGCGAGATCCGCCGCTCGCCGGCGCCGCCCCGAACGGCAAGGGGATGAACCGCCGGGTATTCCGGCAAGCGCGGCAGGCGGATCGCAAACTCGCTACCCTTACCCAGTCCCTCGCTGAAAGCCCATACGTCGCCGCCGTGCATCGCCACCAGGCGTTTCACCAGGCAGAGGCCGATCCCAAGGCCTCCTTCGGCCCGGTCGAGGGTGTGATCCACCTGATAGAACAGGTCGAACAGGCTGGCTGCCTGCGCGGGATCGATGCCGCGGCCGGTGTCGCGGACCCGAATCGTGACATCGCATTCGGACGGCTCGACGGTCAGAGTGATCTGCCCCCCTTCGTCCGTGTACTTGGCGGCATTGTTGAGCAGATTCGACACCGACTGCGCCAGACGGACCAGGTCGCCCTCGACGCTGACCGGTTCCGGCGGAAGATGCACGGCGAATCGATGCCGGCGGGCCTCGATCAGCGGCCGACTGGTCTCCACCGCCCGCTGCACGATATCGGCCAGGGCAAGCGGTTCTTTCTTGAGTTCGATCTTCCCGCGGCTGATCCGGGAGACATCCAGGAGATCGTCCACCAGCCGGGTCAAGTGCTCGACCTGGCGATCGATCACGTCTCGCGCCCATGGCAGCTTGGCATCCGCCGCCCCCAGCCTGCGCATGATTTGAACGGCGTTGCGGATCGGCGCCAGGGGATTTCGGAGTTCATGGGCGAGCATGGCCAGGAATTCGTCCTTGCGCCGGTCGGTTTCGCGTAACGCATCTTCGGCCTGTTTGCGCTCGGTGATGTCGACCACGTGCGCCACGAATCCTCGGACCCGCCCTGCCGCATCGAGATCCGGGGAGTACGTGGCGTGAATCCAGCGCTTTCCGCCTTCGGCGTAGGACACCGGAATTTCGAAAGCGACCCGTTCTCCCGTCAGAGCCCTCTCGACATAAGGAGCGAGGGACTGCCACGCGGCTTCGCCGTGGACATCCCAGATACGACGCCCATACATCTCTTTGCAGCCGTAACCGAACCATTGCTCATAGGCCTTGTTGACGCGGCGGTATCGGCCGTCGGCATCGATATAGGACATCAGGGCCGGGGCATTGTCCATGGTTACGTGCAAGAGGTCGCGTGCCTCCTCCGCTTCCCGTCGTGCCGCCTCCAGTTCGGCCGTGCGCTCGGCGACGCGCTGTTCCAGCGACGCATTGGCTTCCCTCAGGGCCTGCTTGGCCCGATTGATCTCGGTGACATCGATGCCGACCTCCATGATCATCGGAGAACCATCCGTGTCGGTAAACGGAAAATCGTGAATCTGGTAGTCGTAACCGTCCGGGCCGGTCCACTCCCAATCCAGAGGCGCGTCCGTCTTCAGGACCTTGAAAGTCTCACAGACCTCGCAAGGCTCGGCGCGGTTGAACAGGTAGTCGTGGCAGCGCCGCCCGAATGCCTTGCCGTAGCGCTGTTCGAAGAAGCGATTGGCGAACACGATCCGGTAGTCTCGCGACAGCAATACCACGGAAACCGGAAGCGCCTGCAGCACGTCATGCAGCCGCTCGCGTTCCGCCTGCACGGCCGCGACGGCCCGGCCCAGTTCCGCGGTGCGGAGCGCCACCTGCCGGCGCAGTTGTCTGGTCCAAAGGCCCAGGAGCGCGAGCAGGACGGCGATCGCTCCCGCGCCCCAGGCGACGTGTTTGACCGGAAACGTCGGGGTTTCGTAGATGCCCAGCCATTTCCTGTAAAGCCGATCGTACTCCCCGTTCGCCTTGACGATGGCCAGACCCTGGTCGAGACGGTCGCGCAGTTCGGTATGGCCCTTGCGCACGGCAAAGCAGAACTCCCGCCGGTAATCCCTGAGCAGCGGACCGGCTTCGATGACTCCGGCGAGCCCGCTCGTCTGCACCAGCATGTCTCCCTGCAGCCTCGGCGCCAGCACCGCGTCGTGCTGCCCCGATGCCAACAGACGAAAGCCGTCGGCCAGATTGTCGACGATCACCAGTTGATGGGTGAAGCCGCGGCTGACGAGGGCCTGGTGAGCGGCATCCGAGCGCAAGACGATGATGCTCAGGCCGCGGGCCTGGCCGACGGCATGAATGTGCGGACGATCCTTGCGGACAAAGAAACTGTCGTATCCGATGGTATGCGGCCGGGTGAATTCCACTTGCCCTTCACGTTCGTCGATGCGTGCGGCCAGGGGCAGAGCATCTAGTTCGCCCGCCTTTAAGGCTTGCCAGATGGTGTCCCATCGGCCCGGACGGAAAGTGACGGGAATATCCACCGCCGCAGCCGCCGCGGCGAACAGCTCGACGGCGAAGCCGGTCGGTCGGCCCTCGGCATCGACATCGGCATAGGGCGGAAAGCCGATCTCCGATCCGACAACGAGAGGACGATCCGGCTCGGCCCGGACCAAGCAGGGCACGATCAAGCACAGGAAGAGCGTTAGTCGCACGCTCCACGGTACGAGCCACCGCCGAAACCACGCCGCCGAGTTCAGTCCGAAACCGGCTTTCGGATGCACCCGAACGGTGGGTCGGCAAGTCTGTCCCAGGTCTTTTCGAACGGCCACGGCGATGTCCATGTTCATTCCCTGGAAACCGCAAACAGCGCGGCGCTGTGTCTCCCAAACCGCACTGTCAGACGCATAGCGTGATTACCCCGGCCGCGCTGCTCAACTATCGCAGAGAACATGTTTGTTGTAATTCAAACAGCATTGCCCCATAGAGCGATTGTCATGCTCTAAGTTCAAAGCCCGTTTGCGATTCGTTCCGTCCCGCATACAGACGCCAGCGTCGTGCCTGAAAACCAGCGAAACGATAGAGCTTCCCTAAGAGCGCTGGTGTCCATACTGCCTGGAAGATGTGTCTACCGCAAGGTACGGGCACTCTACGCAAATTCTCGGGTCCGATGCGAATGGTCCGATGCAAAACCTGTCTAAAGGTTTTACATCTTTTTCTCCGACCGAACTTCGTGTGTCGGCTGCGAGGCCGTGCCGGATAGGCGTTTCTATCGGGGATCGTCTCGCCATAGCGGCAGCGTGGACTTGGAGGCCGCATGAACAGCGGCTGTCTCTCACATCGACAGGGATGGATAATCATGACAAACGATTACGGAAAAAGGATGCGCCTGATGGCGGTACTCAATGGCGCGGTCATGGCCTTGGCCTTACAGTCGCCCGCGGTTTCCGCCAGGACTCTCGGTATGGTGGCGGATAACACCGAATCCACGGTCACGGTATTCGATGCGGACACCGATAGCGTGCTGGGAACGGTGCCCATACCTCCGGGCACCATCGGCGATGTGCTCATCACGCCGGATCAGAAATGGGGTTTTGTGACCAACTTCAATAATGAAGTTTCCGTCATCGACTTGACCGCATCTCCTCCCCGCCTTGCCGAGGGCACCAATCCGATTCGCATCTCCAATTTTGGCGAGGATCTGTCGATCAGCCCCGACGGCAAATATTTGGTGGCGTCCGATGGCAACGCCGTTCAACCGATTTCGGTCATCGATATCGCCGCCCAGCGCGAAATCCAAACCTTATCGGTGGACTCCGACACCAATTCGGTGGATGTCTGCCGCGACGGTTCGGTGCTGGCGACCTCTACCAGCGGGACGGTGCGCCGGCTGACGATCGATGGCGACGGCGCCTTAACGGATACCGGCGAGGTCTTGTCTCTCAATGACGAACCCAACAACGTCTTTTGCGCCCCGGACGGTCGCTCGGGTCTCGTCGTCACCACTTTGTCCGGCGATATAACCTCGTTTACGGTGCCGGGGTTGAAGCGAGTCAATACAAGCGCCCTATCCGGGAACTTCGGAATTTCGGGCTTCGTCGATCCGGCCGGGGACCGGGTTTTTGCCAGAAGCAGCTACGACGGTTTCGTGGATGTTTTCTCTTATAAGGCCGCGACAGCGGAATTGGGCGCCAGGCCGCAGTTGTCGATTCCAATTTCGGTGACGTTCGGATTCTACGGGATGGATCAAATGGCACTGCATCCGAACAGGACCAAGCTGTACGTCCCGGAATACTTCGCCAACGCCCTGAACGTGTACGACGCCGACACCGGCGCCTTGCTGACTTCCATTACCGATCCGAATATCGTGGAGCCGACAGGGGTAGCCGTCGCTACGCCGACCGACGGCGGCAACGATCACGATAATGATGAAGGCGACGACGACGGCGCTACGGACGGACAGCGGCGACGATAGGGTCGATGGAGCGGCACCTTTGATCGCGAACGGTGATCGCTGTGCAAACGGCCGGGAAGATTCCGTCCTAAACAGCAATCGGCGATATCGCGGGATCGTTTTAGAAATCGCCCCGCATACCGGCAATGGCGGAACGATACGCTGACCAGGAAATAAAAAGTGCCGCTTCGGCCGCTTCAGGCCGAAGCGGCGCTGATTTCGTCCAGCGCATTCAACAAACAATCGATCTCGTCGAAGGTGTTGTAGGCCAAAAGCCCGATTCGCAGCAGGCCGCCCGTCGATTCGACGCCCAATTTTTCGGTAAGGCCGAGCGCATAGAAATTGCCGTGCCAGGTGAAGATGCCGCGATCGCCCAATCGTTCGGCGACCGCATAGGGCGTGTGGCCGGCTAGGGTTATGGCAACGGTCGGCGTTCGCCAGTCGAAGCGAGCAGGGTCAGTTATGCCATAAAGCTTCAGGCCGGTTATTTGCAACAGGTCCTGAATCAAGCGTTCGCTCAGGCGACGTTCGTATTGCCGGCTTGCTTCCATCGCCACGATCAAGGCGTCGCGGCGGTTTTCTGGGGAAGACGAAACACGCCGGCCGAGTTCCGCCAAATAATCGATCGTCGCAATCAGCCCGGCCAAGCCTTCGTGATTCAGGGTTCCGGTTTCCCAGCACGAAGGGACTTCATCCGGAGCCGGTTGCACTTTGTAAGGCCGAAAGCGGGCGAGATGCTCGCGTTTGCCGAACAGGATGCCGACATGCGGACCGAAAAATTTGTAGGCGGAACAAGCGAGAAAATCGCAATCGAGAGCGCGTACGTCGATCGGGCCGTGCGGTGCGTAGTGAACCGCATCGACGAAAACCAGCGCGCCGACCGCATGGGCCAGACGTACCGCTTTAGCAACGTCGTTGACGGTGCCGACCGCGTTGGAAGCATATCCGATCGCGACCACGCGGGTCCGCTCGCTGAGCTGCCGCTCCAGATCGCTCATGTCGAGTGTACAGTCTTCCAAATGGATATCGACGACACGAACCACCGCGCCGACTTCTTCCAACGCGTACCAGGGGGAAACATTCGCGTAGTGGTCTAGCCGCGTCACGACGATTTCGTCGCCGGGCTTCAAGCTGCGCCCTATGGCTCGGCTGAAAGCGAAGGCGAGCGTGGTCATATTGGCGCCGAAGATCACTTCATCGGCACTGCAACCCAAAAAATCCGCGACTGCGGAGCGAGCCGAGGCGATCAGCTCATCGGTCCGCCGGCTGGTGACGAAAGCGCCATGCGCATTGGCGTTGGATGTTGCCAGATAGCGGCTCATGGCATCCATCACCGATTGAGGCACTTGGGTTCCGCCGGGTCCATCGAAGAAAACGGGGCGCTGGCTGCCGGTGCCTTGAGCGAGTGCCGGGAACTGGGAACGTATCCATTCGAGATCAATAGACGCCATGGCGGACTCCTCTGTGATACGGTCGGCCTGTCCATCGGAGCGCCAACCGGTTTTTCGTCGGTCTTAGCATTGGACCGCGGACAGGTTAACACAAAGGATGCCGGCGAAGGATGAGACGCTCGTTTCGGTCGAATCCGGGGCGGTGGTTTCGATTTGGTTTGAAATCAGCCTGTGACCAGTTTTTCAAAGTCCGTCGTTCTCCCCGGTCGGATCTGCGCTCGGCTTGCCCAGTCGCCCGGTTGATGGAACACTTAGGCGATATTCGAACCATGGACACACCTGCCCAACATGACATCCGTTATTCCTCGAGAAGAATCGCTTCGTTCGCGGCTGGAGCATGAGCCGCAAACACTACAATTCGGAACCAGCGGGCGCCGTGGCCTGCTGATTCACCTCAGCCAACTGGAAATCTTCATCAACGCCCTCGCCGAGCTCGAATACCTGCAGTCGTTGCCGCTTGCCGAGGGCGGCATCGTGCGCGGCGAGGATTTCTTTTTCGCCTACGATCTGCGCCCCAGTTCCAGCCGCTTCATCGACGGGGAACCTCGGCGCGGAGAAATTGCCCAGGCCGTCGAGCGCGCCATCCGCACCGCCGGCATGAGGCCGGTGAATCTCGGCCGCATTCCGACGCCGGCACTGACCTACTATGCCGTGTCACGCGGCAAGGGCAGCATCATGGTGACGGGCAGCCACATCCCTTTCGACCGCAACGGTTACAAGACCAACACGTCGCGCGGGGAACTGCTGAAACAGCATGAGCAGCCCATCAACGAAAAGGTGCGGGAGGTGCGGGAAAAGCTATACGGCCAGTCTTTTGCCGATTCCCTGTTCGATGAGCACGGGCAGTTCAAGGCTGGCCACCTCGAACTCTCCGCCGAAAGCGGCGAGGCCGCCACCGCCTACATCAAGCGCTACGCGGATTTCTTCGGTGCCGAGTCGCTGAAAGGGCTACGCCTCCTGGTGTACCAGCATTCGGCCGTGGGACGGGATCTCGTGGTCGAAATCCTGCGCGAACTCGGCGCCGAGGTCGTCGTCGCCGGGCGCAGCGAAACCTTCGTCCCGATCGATACCGAAAACATCAATGCGGAACAGCTCACGGTTATTCAGACGCTGTTCGACGAGACCGTGGCGAAACACGGCCGGATCGATGCCGTAGTCTCCACCGATGGCGACAGCGATCGTCCGCTGATTCTCGGCGTTGATCCCGAAACCTCCGCCGTGCGCTTTTTCGGGGGCGATCTGGTGGGGATGATTACGGCGGAATATTTGGGGGCAGATGCCGCGGTCGTACCGATCAGCTGCAACGATGGCATAGACCGAGGCGCGCTCAAGGACATCACCGAACCCAAGACGCGCATCGGTTCGCCGTTCGTCATTGCCGGCATGGAAGCCGCGCGTGCGCGCGGCAAAAAAGCAGTCTGCGGCTGGGAAGCCAATGGCGGATTTCTGACCGGCTCGGATATCCTCAGGAACGGCAAGACCCTCAAGGCGCTGCCCACGCGCGACGCTGTCCTGCCCATTCTCGCCGTGCTTTGTGCCGGCCGGGAACAGGGACTCGGTCTAACCGAGCTGTTCGCTTCATTACCCAAACGCTACAGCCGCGCCGCACTGCTCAAGCAGTTTCCGAGATCGGTCGGCCTCGAGATCGTCAAACGTTTCTCGCCTTCCGAGCCAGCAATCGGCGAGGTTCGGTTCTCGCCCGACGGTACCTCGGTGCTGAGTACAGACGGCCGGAAACTCGAAACCGCGGATGTGGAAATTCCTAAACTCGATGCGATTCGGCGGGAACTCACCGGTTTCTTCACGGCAGATCTCGGTTTCGGCGCCATTACGACCCTGAATTTCATCGACGGGGTACGCATACGATTCCGCAACGGGGACGTGGCCCATCTGCGGCCTTCGGGCAATGCCGACGAACTGCGAATCTACGCGGTCGCGGACACTCAGGCGCGTGCCGATGCCATCGCCCGCATGGCGGTGGCCGAACCCGACGGGATCCTGCGCCACTTGGAGCGGTTGGTACGTTAAAGCGGCTTCCGGACGGGACAGAGTCGACCACGGGTGTCGCGGTTCGGGCAAGCTA
>NZ_JBDIVO010000204.1:0-8996 GCF_039794385.1 Methylocaldum sp.
AAGATTTGATATGGCATCGGCTTGGCGGTTCGAGTGACGCGGCGTCGCCGTGCTGTCCGTCATTTCACCGGCGAGCGCTGCGCAGCTAGTGCATTTTTAAACCTACTGTACGAGCACTGGCGAGTAGATACTGTTATCCGGGTCAAGTGCCATGGAGTGCTGGATCGAAGGGTTTTCCGGACTTGAGGACGCCGAAAGCGACATGGAGGAGCTTGCGCATCATGGCACCGATGATGAGCTTGGCGGGCTTACCCGAGAGCGCGAGCCGGTTCTTGAATGGCTGGCCCCAAGCGGTCTTATACAGGGTCACCATGGCCGGCATGTAGAGGGCTTTGCGCAAGAAGGCATGGCCGACTTTGGACAGCCGCGGCTTGGTTTTCACGCTCGTTCCGGACTCCTGCCGGCGCGGGTCGAGCCCGGCGAAGGCGGCGGCTTGCCGGCTATTGGCGAAGCGGCTAGGCTCGGCATAGAAGGCGAGCAGAATGGCGATGGTGCGTTCCCCGATACCGGGGATGCTCTCGAGTAATTCGCGCTTCCCTTTCAGATCGGGGTTAGAGTCGATGTGCTCATTGATGGCTTTGATCAGGCTTTTGATCTGCTGATCGAGCCAATTCAGGTGTTCTTGAATGTTGGCGCGCACCGCGTCCCGGGCGACCTCCAGGCGGTTACTTTCCTGGGTCCGCATGGCTTGCAACGCATCCAGACGCAACACGAGCGCGCGCAAGGCGACTTCGGCTTGGCTTCTCGCCTGCCAGGGAGGCGGATGGCGCTCGGCGCAAAATTCGGCGATGAGGCGCGCATCGACGGCATCGGTTTTCGTCCGGGTTAAGCGGGAAGCGGCATAGGCTTTGATTTGGGCGGGGTTGATGACGCTGACAGTGAGCCCTTGGGTAGCCAAGCATTGGGCGACGTCTTCCCAATACACCCCAGTGGCTTCCATGCAAACGTGAACATCCCGTGCCTCTGTGCCGGTGAGCCAAGTGACGAGGGTGGCGAACCCGTCTTGGGAGTTGGCGATGACTTTGGTTCGGAACTTCCCGTTGGGGAGGCGTAACGCGCAGTCCAGTTTGGCTTTGGCGACATCAATTCCGAGATAAAACGTGGGCATCATGAACCTCAAATGATCTACCTTGTGAATGCGGGCTGCCGGCATGCCGGGCCGAAGATACTGTTCGATCGCTCGATGAGGGTGAGCGACTGCTGCATCGATCTACGCAACGGGCTAGGTGTCCCAAGGGCGGGAACGGCATCCAGTCGCTCAAACCTGGAGTGCCCTCCAGGCCTGTGGTTACCGGCGGGGGAGTCTTCTCCAACCACTTCCGAACCACACGGAATTCATAATACAAGGTCGGGAATCCCTCCCAATCGCAAACGTCGCTTTAGTCGCGACCTTCCAATCGCAAACGGTCATCCCAGGAGCGCTGGGATGACCGTTTGCGATTGGAGCGCCGAAGCCGCCCTTCCCGACGCCATGCTCCGGCCGAGCGTCTTTGTCGGCAAGGGATTGCCGACCTACGACCGTGCATCCCCGTAGATCGGGAGTCCTTTCGCGACGCCACGGCCCGGCCGAGCGTCTTCGCCGGCAAGGGATTGCCGACGAATGCTTGAATCGGTTCACCCGAGCCGAAGGCGCCAACGAGTTCCGCCAAGCCTGTTTTGCCGTACGAGCGAGATGAAGACGCTCTAGTGCAAGATCTTCGGTTCGACCGTCTGAGCGGGGCTGGATCGAATTATGAAGTCGGAGAGCCACGATTGGCGGATGCTCGACGAGGTTCAAAATTCCGGGCCATTTCGGGACTTAAGGCATCGGACATACGCTGCTCGTCCGTGCTGTCGCTCTTATCCCAAAAATCATAAAAATTGAACCAATTGTAAGGCGCCTGGCGGCAGTAATGTTCCAGCCGGTCGGCGTAGTGCTGCATGAACGCCCGGATTTTTTCGTCGCGGTTTTTCCGGGAACACTCGATGCGCTCGGCCAGCAGCTCAAAGTGTACGTCGTAATCGGCGCCGCCTTTGTGGAGACAAAAGAACAGAATCACCGGAGCCTTGAACAAGTTCGCCAGCAGCACTGGCGCCGCCGGGAACCAGGCGTCCTCGCCGAGAAACCGGCACAGGACGCGCTTCTCCCCGTGTACGCTGCGGTCTCCGAGCAAGGCGACCACGCCGCCGTTAGCGATGTGCTCATCCAGCCCCAGAAGGGCGCTCGCCGTGCCTACGGGGATGATGTCCTTGAACAGATCCGGGTTCAGCGTCCTGAAAATGGCATTGATCTTGGGGGAATTTTCGCCGTAAACCAGCGCCTTGACGGAAAGCCCCCTGTGCCTCAGCCCGAGGCCGCGGAGGATTTCGAAGCTGCCGACATGGGCGCCGACCAGGAGGAATCCCTGTTTGTCCGCTATCAGCCGCTCCAGCAGATCGAATCCGTGCATCCGGATTTGAAAGAATTCGTCCCGCTCGGCGAACACGAACACCCTGTCGAGCAGAGCTTCGGCGAAAGTGTGATAGTGGCGGAACAACTCCCGGCCCGACGGTGGTCTACCGAAGATGCGTGTCAGATAGGCAGCGGAAGCTTGCCGCGCGCGGTCGGCGAAAATCAGAAAATACGCCGTGATGGGGTAGAGCAGGGCGCGGGCGATCGGCCGCCCGAGCCGCAGGGCGATCCAGACGATCGTTCGCAGCCAGAAGCCGGTGCTGCGCTCTTTTTGATTAATCCAGCTGCGGCTCATGGTGCGACTGAGGTGAACAGCAGACGCCCTTGCGCGATGCGCCGGTCGCCCGAGAAGCAGTCGAATTTCACCGATTTTTCTCCCGCATCATCGAATTGCACCCGGCACGGTTCGCCCGGACGGAGCACCGAGAGAAATTTCGCGGCAGGAATGCCGGCGAGGCGAAAGCCTGGATGGCCCGCCAGCCAGAGACAGGCGATCTCGTCCAGAATCACTACGCCGGGCACCACCGGATTGCCCGGAAAATGACCGGGCAGGGCAGGGTGGTCTGATGAAACGGTAAAGTGTGCCTCCATCGGTCTGGTTGTCGTTCGAGTTCGCCCGGCGGAATTCCGGTCAGTTCTTGGGAGCCGAGATTACGCCCGAGCGGGCGATGGTCGCGATCAAGTGGAGGATGGACGGATGGCTGTGATGCCGGTAGCGGATGCGCCGGTAGATGTACTCGGTGATGAAAAACGCGCCGACGAAGAAATAATTCACGGTGTTGGTGAATAGGAGAAAGGTTTTCACCGGAGCGAACAAGGCCAGCAACACCGATTCCAGAACCAACAGGCAGAAAAAGATCGCCCAGGCCCAGGTGAGATTGCGAGTGTAAATCCGCAAATCGTCGGGCAGCACACCCCGCCGCTCCAGCCGGGCAAAGCGTGTAATCAGCGGTTCCCGTCCCGGAGTCAGCGTCGTCAGGAATAGGCTTGCGAGTATCAGGCCGATGCCGACGGGCGAAAAATAGATCATCGCGTCCGGCCTCAGATAAAAGAGCGGCGCGCAGAGGCCTATGCCCACCGCGAAAGGCCAAAGGCGGCCTATCATGCTCGACCGGCCTTCGCCCGATAAGCGCATTGCGATCAAGATGGCCGTGAAGAGAAGAAAATCGACGAATCCAAGCCAGACCGGCGAGATGTCCGAACGGACGGCGGCAAAGGAAAAAACCGGAAACAGCGCCGCCAGGCACACGGTTAAAGCCGGTTTGATCCCCATACCTTATTTCGAACGCCGCTTTTCGATGGTGCTGGCCAGCGCCCGGAGCGAAGAGAAAATGTTAGTGACGTCCGGATCGTCCGATTTGATCTGAAGTCCGTATTTTTTGGAGATAACCAGGGAGAGTTCGAGCAGGTCTATGGAATCGAGTCCCAACCCGTCCCGGTACAGAGGTTTTTCCGGCTCGATGTGCTCGGGAATGGCTTCGAGATTCAACGATTCGACGATCATCCGTGCCAGTTCCAGTTCCATCGGGGTCAGTTGCGTGGTCATAAGCTATTGATATTCGACAGTTAGATCATTAAGGCCGATCGCCTTGGACCGGATTACGGACGGGGCAATCGAATAATGCCTTCGATTTCCAGCAAAAGGTCTCTGCGGCAAATATCGCCTTGTAGAAAGATAACCGGGCATGAAGGATTCAGGGTTTCCGCGAGCAGTCGCTTCGCGATGCCGAAATGTTCGTGATGGCGTATATAAACTTTCAACATGCTGTCTGGCCCCAATTCTTCG
Source organism: Methylocaldum sp. (assembly GCF_039794385.1). Lineage (NCBI taxonomy): Bacteria > Pseudomonadati > Pseudomonadota > Gammaproteobacteria > Methylococcales > Methylococcaceae > Methylocaldum > Methylocaldum sp. The sequence continues at coordinate 4,218 of NZ_JBDIVO010000204.1, forward strand.
AGCTTGATTCGGGACTGGCCCAGCTCGTTTAGTACGGCCTGAATGTTGCTCAGCGTTTCCCGCAATTGCCCGGCCGCATCCTCGGGATGCAGGGTTTCGTGCCCTACGATGCTCGCGGTTCCCGACAGATAAAGCTGGCGTTCACCGCCGAACTCCGTCAGCGTCGCGCGCGAAAACGACGGGCTGCGCGGTCCGTATTGTAACGGATATCGATAGGCGCTCACCTGGCGCGGATTCTCGATCTGGCGTCCTGGCGCGCGGGAGGCGATGAAATAGATCCGCAGCCCTTCCGTCCCGGTCCCGATCGCGCTGGCGGCGGGCAAATCCCGGTCGAACACGTAATCGGCTTCGGCGAAGGCTTGGTGCCGCCCCAGGCAAAAGCGCTGATAGTTTTCGAGCCCAAGGTATTCGCCGTTGATCCGCGGAAGATAGTTCCACATGCGGATGAGATGGGTATAGCCGGAGACGCGGATCAGATCCAGTATCCGGCAGTACGTCCGGTAAGTCCGGGCTTCCACCGAATCCTGCTCCTGGTCGGGTAAATAAAAGCAGCCGAACAGAATATCGCCGTTGCAGGCGTAGCGTATCCCCTGATGTTCTCCGTAGCGTGCCGGCTGTGGGCTGAGCCAGACTTCGCAAAGCTTTTGTTCGTCCAAGCTGCTCATGGGCAGCGTCAGGACCGGGTACGGCGTGTCTGTACCGGATTCGGAAAAGCCATCGAAGCCGATGATTCCGAGCACGGAGGCTGGCTTCGTGTTCGTCAGACCGCTCAGGGCTTCGGCAGGAAACAGGGTGAGATAAACGGGCGGATCAAGCCTGGCGGAACGCTGTTGCGTAACGCCTAGGCTCGGATCGAAAGAGCCCATTCGTGCTGGCAAATTCATGTCGGGCGTATATGAGACGAGCTTCAGGATGCGATGTTTTGGCGTCTGCGCTTATGGGCCGCGTAGTTATTGATCGGGTCGAACAGGCTTTTCAAATAATAAATAACCTTGAACATCAAGAGTTTGGGCGCGATCGGGGTGTTCCGGAACAGGTCGCCGGCAAGCAGCGAAATGACGCCTTCCTTGATACGGAACCGGTTGTGAGGATGGATGATCAAGTCCCGCATGGCGGGTGTGGTGATGCGGTAGATGAACCAGGAAAACGTCTTCAGCCCGCGGCGCACCGATTTTTCGTACTGCTTGAGGCGTTTTTCCGCGGTTTTCGGCTCGCGCAGGATGCCGTCCACGGTCTCCGCGCCGGACATCGCGCCGTACAGCGCGAGATGGACGCCGCTGGAAAATACCGGATCGATAAAGGCGAAAGCATCGCCGATCAACAAGTAATTCTTGCCCCTCATCCGTTTGGAAGCGTACGAATAATTGCCGGTCGCGGTTACGGGCGATACCAGCCGGGCGTTTTTCAGGCGAGCTTGCACCGGCGGGCATAAGGCGATGGTGTCGAACAGGAATTGTTCGACCGGTGTCTGGCGGCCTTTCAGATAATAAGGCCAGCAGACGGCGCCAACGCTCATCAGGTCCCCCTTGAGCGGGATCATCCAAAACCAGCCGTGATCGAACCAGTAAATGCTGATATTGCCTTCGTCCCGGCCGCTTCTGCGCTCGGCTCCTTCGAAATGGCCGAAAACAGCCGCGCTGCTGTGTTTCTTGTTGCGCTCCTTGGTGCCGAGCCTGTCGGCCAAAAAGGTGTCGCGGCCCGATGCATCGACCAGGAAGCGCGGTTGCCAGACATGCTCCGCGCCGTTTTCACCGGTCGCCCTGACTTTATCCACGCGGCCTTCGTGGAATTCCACCGAAGTCACGCGGCAGCCCTCGCGAACGTCCGCGCCCTTGGCGGCGGCGTTTTTCAAGAGGATATGATCGAACTCCGCCCGCTTGACCTCGAAGGCATAGGGATGAGTTTTGTCCAGAGCCTCGCCGAACTGAAAGTCGGAGCACTTGCCGTGGTAGATGGAATCGAATTCGGCGGCGTACTTGCGAAGACCGATCTTCTCGACCTCATTCAGCACGCCCAGCCGTTCCAGGTAAGGAAGACTCAAAGGCAGCAGGGATTCGCCGATGTGAAACCTCGGATGTCGATCCTTTTCGGCCAGAACGACGCGCCAATTCTTTTCCGCCAGCAACGCCGCAATCGACGACCCGGCCGGTCCTCCCCCGATGACCAGCACATCGCATGATTCGCTCATATGAGAATTCTTGAGTTGATAAGTCAGCCCCCGAGGCCGATAAGGATAATCGGCAAGATTCGTGCTGCCAAGCCACGTTTGCAGAAGACAGGGGGCGCAGACCCGCCCGGCCGCCGGCGCGGCCGGGATCGGCCGATCAGGGACGCGCCTTTCTCAATGATCCGTCACGAGGTAGTTCCGGGTGATCGGTACGGCTCCATGCCGCTTCGCCAGCTGAAGTTGAAAAACCACCATATCGCGCCAGCGGAACGAGCCTTCGCATACCGCCAGATAAAATTCCCACATGCGGGCGAAGCGTTCTCCCATCCGCTCGACCACTTCGGCTCTATGGTTCTGGAAACGCCGAAACCATTCGCGAAGGGTATATGCATAATGCAGCCGCAACACCTCCAGGTCGGTCAGAATCAGGCCCGAGCGCTGCATTGCCGGCGACACGTCGGAAAGCAAAGGGATATAACTGCCCGGAAAAATGTGGCGCTTTATCCATGGGTTGGCAGGGCCATCCTTGTTGGTGGCGCCGATGGTATGGAGCAGTGCTATGCCGTCGGGTTTCAGCAGTTTCGCCATTTGCCGGAAGAAAGCCGGATAGTGTCGGGCTCCGACATGTTCGAACATTCCGACGCTGACGATCCGGTCATATTCTCCGGTGTGCTTCCGGTAATCTCGAAGATGGAAGCGAACCTGATCTTGAAGTCCGAGTCGTTCGGCATCGGCTTGCGCCACTCGGAGTTGCTCCCTGGAGAGCGTTACGCCGGTTACTTCGACGCCGGCTTCTTGCGCGAGGTAAACGGCTAAGCCTCCCCAGCCGCTGCCGATATCGAGGACCTGCATTCCGGGCTGTAGACGCAGCTTTCGGGCGATGAGCCGGCATTTGGCGAGTTGCGCCTCTTCGAGCGTCTGCTCGGGCGTTTCGAAATAAGCGCAGGAATAAAACAGGCGTTCATCCAGAAACCGTCGGAACAGCCATTCGTCGAGATTGTAATGATGGCTCACATTCCGGTAACTGCGGGCGATGGCGTTACCCGTTCTAACAAGCGGGTGCAACCATCGGCGGACATGCAGATAGGGTGCGGGTCCGGGTTCGGAGAAATTCCGCATCATGACCTCCATGAACGCCGGCAACGCCTCGGAGGATCCCACGTTCCAACCGCCTTCGAGATAGGTTTCGCCCAATTGAAGTTCCGGATCCCACAAGAGACGGAGCAGGGCCGAGGGGTCTAGAACATTCCAGTGCGCTTCCGGCTGCCCGGTTCCGAAGCGGCGGCTCGGACCGCCTGTAACGTGAAGATGGAGAGAGCCTTCCCGGATATGCCGGTCCAATAGTCCGGTTACGGTCTGATGCAGTATTTTTTCCAGTGCCATCGGTTTTCACTCCTTGTTCACCGCGGTACGAAAAGCCTACCCGGATAGGATATAGCCAAAAACAATGTTCCGATTCGTGTTTCCGGCGTAGGGCGGGTTGGGAGAGCATCGCAAGGGAACCGAAAAGTTCCTTTGGGACACCTCGAAAAATCTACTGCGCGACTCGATTGCTGCGTTGCGCGGTGCGCGGAATCCTCATGTACTCCATGTACACTCCGGTTCCTGTGCTCCGGGCGCCTAGCACTCGGGGCGCTCGCGACGGTTTTTCGAGGTGTCCTTTGGTGTTTCCACGCGCCGTCGTCCACCGGGCAAGGCCGCGGAATCAGTGAGTTAGGCGCGCGGAGAGTCCGGCAGCGACGGCATGGCTCGTAGCAGTGCGCGTCTAATCCACCCTATATCTGAGTGAGACAAAACGGGAAGCGACAGATGCCGAACCGCTGGAACCGGGTACGCGCCAATCGGCATCGTTCAGCGAAAAGCCTGTTCGTTTCTATAGATCGAGTTGCTGCTTGAGCAGGGCGAGCTTAAAGTCGGCAGTTTGCGATTCGGCGTTTTCCCAGGGGAAATTCGGCAGATTTTCCAGAGCGAGAATCAACCCCTCGTTCCATTTCTCGGAAAGCTGCCGGGCGAAAGGATCATCCTCGGTGAGGAACAGCCGGCGGCCTTCGGTCAGGCTGTCTCGCTCGTAGATCAACAATTCCACCGGCGGGCCGACGGTCACGTTGCTGCGTATGGTGGAGTTCATGGAGACCAGGGCGCATCGGGCGGCCCGCTCCAGGCCGATGTCCCGCTTGATGATGCGGTCCAGGATGGGCTTGCCGTATTTGGTTTCGCCGATTTGCAGGAAGGGATGTTCCCCCGATTCGTGAATGTAATTGCCCTGCGGGTAAATCATGAAGGTCTCGGGCGGGCTATGGCCCAGCTGGCCGCCGAAGATGAAGGTGGCCTCGAAGCTGGTGTTGGCGGTATCGCGGCTAGCCTGCTGGCGCTGTAGCTGGGTGCTGATCATGCCGACGTAATCCGCGGCTTCGCACATGTTGGTCGCCGTCATCAGATTGGGTACCCAGGCCTGCTCGACATCGCGATACATCTTTTTCACCACCGCCTGGGTGGTGGCGAGATTGCCGGCGGAGAGCAAGACAAAAACCCGCTCTCCCGGCCACACGAAAGTGTGCATTTTCGAATAGGTGCCGATGCTGTCCATTCCGGCATTGGTGCGGGAATCGGAG
>NZ_JBDIVO010000205.1:0-8987 GCF_039794385.1 Methylocaldum sp.
CAACTTTATTTACGCGCAGTAAATCTCTGTTCGGAGTAAAAAACTTGCGTAATTGACTGACTTAAAGGGTCCTCGCCCAACCCTCTCCCGGAGAGTAGAGGTATCTGTACAAATCGTCACCCCGGCATGGATTGCCGGAGTCCAGAGGCTAAGGACGGCAACGGCCTCTCACATCCATGTGTTCTGGATTCCGGCATCCAATCGCAAACGGTTGCTTTAGTCGCAACCCTTCCCTGCCGGAATGACGGTTTTGCGGACTTGTGTAGATACCTTTGGTCAGAGGGAGATGGCTTTTTTCAAAGCTTTACTTATTAATCAGGCCCGTAAATACCCTCCTGGTATTTCGGGCCGCCGCCCAGGCCGGTACACGCCCGGCCTGGGCTCACGCGGCTTGTCGCCGCGCCGGGGCATCCCTGCCCCGGATTAACCCGGCCTATATTTATAGGCCGGGTTAATAACACGACAGTTAGCACTGGACACCCCTTGGAATCCGACCGATGCGTGGAATCCGAGAGTGCTTAAACAGGGAACGATAGCGAAGCGGTCAGCAGCATGAACATCTGATCTCTTGCCGGCCGATGCCCGCTTCCGGAACGGGACAATCTCAGCACGGATGGCTGAGCACAAGGAGGACATCAACGCGTGAGACCGGCAACGGAACAAGCTCCCTTACAGGCAACCGTCGCCCAGATTCGCTGCTTGGCGGCGGTTTTCAGAGGACCGAAGGACCTTCGAGTAATGCCCGTCTCGGTGCCCCCACCGGGTCCTGGGCAGGTGCGCGTCAAGCTGGAAGGCTGCGGCGTCTGCGGTTCGAATCTTCCGGTCTGGGAAGGACGCCCCTGGTTCGACTACCCCTTCCCGCCCGGCGCCCCCGGACACGAAGGCTGGGGCCGCGTCGAGGCAGTGGGCGCGGACGTCGAGCGTCCGGCGGTGGGCACTCGGGTAGCGGTTTTGTCCTATCACGCCTACGCCGGATACGATCTGGTCGAAGCCGGCGCCGCCATTCCTCTTCCCGCCGTGCTCGACGACCAGATCTTCCCAGGCGAACCCCTGGCTTGCGCGATGAACGTGTTTCACCGCAGCGGCATCAAGTCCGGAGAAACGGTCGCCATCGTCGGCATCGGCTTTCTGGGCGCCCTGCTCGTCGGCCTGTCGGCCAAGGCCGGAGCCCGCGTGATCGCACTGTCCCGCCGTCCCTACGCGCTCGATGTCGCACGCCGCCAAGGCGCCGACGAAACCCTGTCGATCGGTGATTTTCAGGCTGCCGTCGACCGCGTCAAAGCACTGACCGGGGATGTCGGCTGCGACTGCGTGATCGAGGTCGGGGGAGAACAGTACACCCTGGATCTGGCCACCGAATTGACCCGAGTACGGGGTCGCTTGGTGATCGCCGGCTACCATCAGGACGGGCCGCGCCAGGTGAACATGCAATTGTGGAACTGGCGCGGCCTGGACGTCATCAACGCCCACGAACGCGACCCGCAGCGATACGCCGACGGTCTGCACGCCGCGATCGCGGCTGTGGCCACCGGACGCATCGATCCGTCGCCGCTTTACACCCACCGATTCGCCCTCAAGGAGCTGCCCCAGGCTTTCGAGCTGATGCGGTCGCGCCCGGACGGCTTTCTGAAGGCGGTGGTGCTGCTATGAGCGCGACTCCGGTACAAAACGCGACTACGGAAGTTCGGCCGAACCGTCCGCGGCTGGGCTTTCTCGGCGTCGGCTGGATCGGCCGCAACCGGATGGCCGCCCTGGCGGAGGAGGGTTGCGCCGAGATCGTCGCCCTCGCCGATCCGTCCCCGGAAGCCCTGAAGGAAGCGTCGCACCTCGCGCCCGGAGCCGCCCTGAGCGAACGTCCGGAGAGCCTCTTCGAGAACTCTGTGGACGGAATAGTCATTGCCACGCCCAGCGCCGCTCACGCCCGGCAAGCGATGGCCGCTCTCGAAAGAGGCCTTGCGGTGTTCTGCCAAAAACCGCTGGCCAGGACCCGGCAGGAAACGCGAAGCATCGTCGATGCGGCGCGCCGTGCGGACAGGCTGTTGGGCGTGGATTTGAGCTACCGCTACGTACGCGGCATGGCGGAAATTCGCGACGCCATCCGCCGGGGCGATCTGGGCGAAATCTATGCCGTGGACCTGACCTTCCACAACGCCTATGGCCCGGACAAGCCGTGGTTCTACGACCTCGCCCTGGCGGGCGGCGGCTGCGTCATGGATCTGGGCGTCCACCTCGTGGATCTGGCGCTGTGGATGCTGGATTTTCCGGACGTCACCGAGGTCGTCAGCCGCCTGTACGCCCGCGGGAGGCTCCTGGCAAAACCGGCTGCCGAGATCGAAGACTATGCCGTCGCGGAGATCGGATTCCGAGGCGGCGCCGTCGCTCGCATCGCCTGTTCCTGGCGGCTTTCGGCCGGCCGCGATGCGGCGATCGATTTCTCTTTCCACGGCACCGGGGGCGGGGCCGCGCTCCGCAATGTCGACGGCTCCTTCTACGACTTCATCGTCGAACGCTTCCACGGAACCCGGCGCGAAGCCGTCGCCAGCCCTCCCGACCCCTGGGGCGGGAGGGCGCTCATCGATTGGACACGGAGGCTCGGCCAAGAAGGGCGCTTCGCCCCGGAAGCCCGGCAGTTCGTCGAAATCGCAACCGTACTCGACAGGATCTACGGACGATGAAAATCCTCATGACGGCCGACACGATCGGAGGCGTCTGGCGGTACGCGCTGGAGCTGGCCCGCGGATTGGAAGCTTTCGGGGCGGACATCGTGCTGGCCACGATGGGCGCCCCCCTGTCCGCCGAACAGCGGCGCGAAGCCGCGGCCCTTCACCATGTCCGGGTGGCCGAGAGCCGCTACAAACTGGTCTGGATGGACGATCCCTGGGAGGATCTCGAAGCAGCCGGCCGGTGGCTGCTGAAGCTGGCGAAGGACGCCAATCCGTCGCTGATTCATTTGAACGATTACCCCCACGGCCATCTGGCCTGGCCGGCTCCGGTCCTGATGGTCGGCCACTCCTGCGTGCTGTCGTGGTGGCAAGCGGTATACGGCGAGCCGGCGCCGAAGCGCCTGGACCGCTATCGGGACGTCGTTCGAACCGGGCTGCGGGCGGCGGACTGCCTGGTCGCACCGACCGCGGCCATGCTCGCCGAATTGCGCAGGCTGTACGGTCCTTTGCCGACAGCCCGCGTGATCTCCAATGGGCGCGCCGGCCAGCCCGAGAGCAACAAAAAGCCCTTTATCCTCTCGGCCGGCCGATTATGGGACCCGGCCAAGAATATCGCCGCTCTCGCCCGAATCGCCCCGCGCCTGTCATGGCCCGTCTACATCGCCGGCGAAGCCCGACATCCCGACGGCGGAACGTCCGACTTCGCGGACACCCATTGCCTCGGGCGGCTTTCTCCCGAGCAACTCGCGAACTGGTTCGCCCATGCCGCTATCTACGCCCTGCCCGCCCGCTACGAACCATTCGGTTTATCGGCGCTGGAAGCGGCCTCGGCGGGATGCGCCCTGGTGCTCGGCGACATCCCCAGCCTTCGCGAAATCTGGCAGGACGCTGCCTTGTTCGTATCGCCGAACGATACCGAGCAACTCCGCTCGACGCTTCAGGAACTGATCGACCGGCCGGACCTGCGGCACGACTGGGCGGCCAAGGCCCGGATCAGAGCGGCCTGGTTCACGCCGGAACGGATGGCCGCCGCGTACTGGAATGCTTATCACGATCTGATCGCCGACCGACGGACGACCAAACGCCGGGCCGGCAAGACGACGAACGTCTCTTTTCACTCGCAAACGGCATCGCCGGGAGCGCCGGTGCGACCCGATCACCACGTCTAACTAAAACAATGGAATCTTAGAATGAAATTTGTCCTCTTCTATCACTCTCTGATCTCCGACTGGAACCACGGCAATGCCCATTTCCTGCGGGGCATCGCCACCGAACTGCTGCAGCGCGGCCACCGCGTCGAGGTTTACGAACCGACCGACGGCTGGAGTCTTCAGAACCTCCGCGCCGAGCGGCTTCCCGGCTCGCTGATGGGCTTTTTCGAGGCCTATCCACAGCTGCTCAGCCGCTTTTATAACGTCGACGATATCGACATCGGCGCCGTTCTGGCGGATGCCGACGTGGTCATCGTGCATGAGTGGAACGATCCCGCTTTGGTCAAAAAGATCGGACGCCATCGCGCCCGATCGGGGCACTACGTCTTGCTGTTCCACGACACCCATCATCGGGCGGTGACCGATCCCGAATCGATCGCCCGATACGATCTGGAACACTACGACGGGGTGCTGGCCTTCGGCAAGGTACTGCGCGACATCTATTTGGACCGGGGCTGGGCCTCGCGGGCCTGGACCTGGCACGAGGCCGCCGATACCCGCGTATTCCGTCCGATGCCGCGCGAGCCCGAGGAAGGAGATTTGATCTGGATAGGCAACTGGGGCGACGACGAGCGCACCCGCGAGCTCAAGGAATTTCTCATCGATCCGGTCAAGACGCTCAAGCTGAGGACGCGCATTTACGGCGTGCGCTACCCGGCACGGGCGCTCGACGTCTTGTCCGACGCCGGAATCGAATACGGCGGATGGCTGCCGAATTATGAGGTTCCCCGAATGTTCGCCCGTTTCAAGGTGACGGTACACATTCCGCGGCGGCCTTATCGCAGGGCGCTGCCGGGCATACCCACGATACGCCCCTTCGAAGCGCTGGCCTGCGGCATTCCGCTGGTCAGCGCGCCCTGGGACGATGTCGAGGGCTTGTTTACGCCCGGCCGGGATTTCCTGGTCGCCCGCACCCGTCACGAAATGGAGGAAGCCGTCGCAGCGGTTCTGCACGACCGCAAATTCGCGCAGAGTCTGGCCGCGCAGGGACGCGCCACCATACTCAGACGCCACACCTGCGCGCACCGAATCGACGAGCTGTTGGACATCTGCCGCGAACTGCGCCTGTCCCGCTCCGCGGAACACAAATCGAGGAAAGAACCCGCTGTCACATAGGAGACGTCTTCATGAAACACCGGCCGCAAGTCGCATTCTTCGGCTCCAGTCTGGTCTCGTCCTACTGGAACGGCGCGGCCACGTACTACCGCGGACTGATTCGCGCCTTGAGCGTGCTGGGGTACCGCACCACCTTCTACGAGCCGGATGCCTTCGAGCGGCAGCAGCATCGCGACATGGCCAATCCGACCTGGGCCAACGTCGTGGTTTATCCAGCCACGGAACAGGGCGTTTCGAAAGCGCTGGAAGCCGCCCGGCAGGCGGATATCCTGGTCAAGGCAAGCGGCGTCGGCGTGTTCGACGACTGGCTGGAACGCGAAATCCCGGGCCTTCGGGCGCCAAACCGAATGGTCATCTATTGGGACGTCGATGCCCCGGCCACCTTGGAGCGGGTTCACCAGAATCCCAACGATCCGTTCCGTACCCTGATTCCCCATTACGACCTGATCCTGACCTACGGCGGCGGACCGCCTGTCGTGGAAGCCTACCGGACATTGGGCGCACGCGGCTGCGTGCCGGTCTACAACGCGCTGGACCCGGCCATTCATTATCCCGTGACACCGGATCCCCGGTTTGCCGCCACTTTGGGATTTCTCGGAAACCGCCTCCCGGACCGGGAAACGCGGGTGCACGAATTCTTCTTCAGTCCCGCGGCGAAACTCCCGAAAGCCGATTTCCTGCTCGGCGGAAACGGGTGGGAATGCAACATACCGGAACTCCCCAATCTCCGCTATCTCGGCCATGTATACGCCCAGGATCACAACGCGTTCAATTGCAGCTCGCGCATGGTCCTCAACATCAACCGCAGCAGCATGGCGCGCTTCGGCTACTCCCCCGCCACCCGAGTATTCGAGGCGGCGGGTGCCGGCGCCTGCATCGTCACCGACGCCTGGGAGGGCATCGAGCAATTTCTGGAACCCGGCCGGGAAATTCTGGTTGCCCGGACCGGGGACGATGTCGTCCGGCATCTTGAAACGACGTCCGAAGAACGTGCTCGGGCGATCGGCGCCGCCGCCATGCGGCGGGTGATCGCGGAGCATACCTATGCGCACCGGGCGGCGCTGGTCCACCGTATTCTGACCGGACTGGCGGATGACGGCGTTTCGAGCAATACGCCCGCGCCTCGATCCAATGCTGAGGAGAACTCTCTTCCCGATCGGTTCAACCCCTCCTTAAACCCACACACAGGAGCTTGATCATGTCCGAGCCATTGAACATCGTCATACTGGGACTCTCGATTACGTCATCCTGGGGCAATGGCCACGCCACGACTTATCGGGCGCTGGTACACGGCTTGAGCGCGCGCGGCCATAGCGTACTGTTTCTGGAACGCGACCAGCCCTGGTATGCGAAAAACCGCGACCTGCCCAACCCGCCTTACGGCACGACCCGCCTTTATGCCGATCTTGACGAACTGAAAGATCGGTTCACCGACGAGGTGGCGCAAGCCGATCTGGTCATCGTCGGCTCGTACGTTCCGGACGGCGTCGAGGTCGGACAATGGGTGATCGCCACGGCGCGCGGCCTTACCGCTTTCTACGACATCGATACGCCGATCACGCTGGCTAAACTGGTGCACGGCGATTGTGAATATCTGCACCCGGATCTAATCCCCCGCTACGAGCTTTATCTATCCTTCACCGGCGGTCCGCTCCTGTCCTGGCTCAAACGCTCGTACCGCGCTCAACGGGTGGAACCGCTCTACTGCTCGGTAGACCCGGATCTACATTCTTCAGACTTCGGCCCCATCGAGTACGACCTCGGCTACATGGGCACTTACAGCGAAGACCGGCAGCCGGCGGTCGAGGAATTGCTGCTGAAACCCGCGCGTCAGTGGGCACAGGGGCGATTTGCGATCGTCGGAGCGCAATACCCGGAAACGATAGCTTGGCCTCCGAACGTTCACCGCGTCGAACACTTGCCGCCCGCCGCTCACCGGCGCTTCTATACCTCGCAGCGTTTCACGCTGAACGTCACCCGCCACGAGATGGTACGCGCCGGATACTCGCCCAGCGTGCGCCTGTTCGAAGCCGCCGCCTGCGGGACGCCGGTCATCTCGGATCGTTGGCAAGGTCTCAACAGCTTCTTCAAGATCGGTGAAGAAATTCTGGTGGCCGAACGCGCCGAGGACGTTCTGCGCCATCTCCAGGAGACCTCGGATGCCGAACGGACCCGCATCGGCGAGCGGGCGCGTGCCAAGGTGCTTTCGGCCCATACCTCGATTCATCGGGCCATAGAGTTGGAAAACCATGTGCGCCGGGCACGCGGGGGATTCCCTAGACCCCGCATCATTCATAGCTACGGTTAGAACGTTTTTTACTAGGGTGCAGGAACGGGCGGCATACGAAACCGTCACACCCTACACCGAACTAAAAAATGTTCTCGCCGCAAGGCTTCATTACCGAATGATCAATGCCAGGAGGTGTCGTCATGTCGCACGAATCGAAAAAAACGACGAATCACGAGGAGATTCGCCGCTGGGTGGAAGAACGGGGAGGCTGGCCCGCCACCGTTAAGGGTACCGCCGGCAAAGGCGACGAGGCAGGCATCCTGCGCATCCGGTTCACCGAAGGCGGTGAAACGCTGGAGCGGATCTCCTGGGAGGCGTTCTTCGACAAGTTCGAAGAGCAAAAGCTGGCTTTTCTTTATCAGGAAAGAACCCAGAGCGGAGAGGTAAGCCGTTTTTTCAAGCTGGTGCGGCGCGACTGATCGTCGACCCGTAAGACGGAAGAAAATACCTTCCTTTGTCGCCGGCCGCACCGCGCGGAATTGGAATCCCGGACCGGGCAGCAGCCGATAAGGCGGCGGGAACCTGCAAGCGCAACCAGCAGACGGCCCGGTTGACCGAGAGGTTAGGCCACAGATGAATCATCGGTGAGCTCGACGGCGTTTTCGTCGCACCAAAGGCGCAACGCCTTTTCAGTCTCGCGGGATTCGTATTCGTACCAGCGTTCAAGCTGGTTTCGGCTATTCAAGAAATCTTTGAAGCGACCGTAAGCGCCTTTCTTTCGAAAAAACTCGGAAACGGTTTCGTATTCGCCGGGGAGTTCTTGCTCTACGAATGACAATACCAGGTTATGCCCCAAGTCCAGATCGTGCTTGTGAGGAACTTCGACGTACCTGTCTGATGTTTCGAGATCGTCGGGAACTTCTTCTTCGAAGTCGAACTCGGGTGACAAATAGTGAATCGTTCCGGTGTCCCGATCAATGAAGGCCCTGCTGTCAAAGGGCGCGCCGGAACTCACGAATTCGAAGGCATCAAGGAGATCTGAGTATCTGAGCTTTGCGATGGACATATGGTACGTGGCCTCATGTGCCGAACAATCGGCGCTTGGTGACTGGGTCAAGCTTTTGTTGTTTTAACTTCGGCTTGGTTCAGCTAAGTGAACTTCGTCATTTTGCGTAAAAAAATCAAAGCGAATAACCAAAGCGTGGGCCGTTTTGCTAACGTCACCGGTAATCGGGCCGCGTTAGCAGCTCCGGTGCACCGCCTCGTTAGGCTGTTTTTCCATCTTAACTGTCATGCCATTTCTTTCTACGACGACAAACCCCATTCGCTCATACAGCCTTTTGGCCGGATTGTCTTCAAAGGTCGTAAGACGAATGCTGACCTTTGAATAAGTAGCAAGTAGACGGTTCAAGAGCTTTGTGCCAATACCTTGGCCCTGCCGGGCAGGGGATAACTGGATGTTGTCGATGTAAATCGATGTGGGTTCTTTGATTACGCTGAGGTAACCAGCTCGTTTACCGGCAATGATCACCATGGTTATGTTCTCAACGACGAATCCGTTACGGAACTCGGTTGAAACCCAGCCTCCCCAGTGTTTACAGAATAAATCATGCATGTTCCTCTTGGTGAGACGGTAACAGTATGCGTAGTCATCAGAAGTAGCAGGTCTAAGTTCGTAATCCATTGTTCACCGCTTATGCCACACAGCCCAATCGTGAATGGGTCAGCTCGTAGGGCGGGTTAGGCGATAGCCGCCGATTCCGCGGC
>NZ_JBDIVO010000206.1:0-8980 GCF_039794385.1 Methylocaldum sp.
ATCGAAGCGATCACGGCGAACATTCCGAGCATCAGAAACAAAGGCCGACGGTGCTTCAAGCGCCAAGCACCGAAAAAATAGAGAGACATGGTCGCCATGATCAGGCCATATTGCAGCCACTCGACAAAATACCCTTCGCTGAAAACGTTTTCCGCATCGGCTCGGCTCGACCTCGCCAGGTAATCGTAAGTAACGAAAATTGCGAGGAAATAAAAAATCAACCTTATCGAGCCGAATACGATAGCAGTTCTATTTTTATGATCGATTTTTTCCGCCATTGGTTGCATACCCCTTCAAATGCCTCATCCATCAACCCGCGGCAATGGAGGAACCGATTGGAATCTCGTTTAGTCGTTCATTTTTATTTCCTTCCCTGAACATGCTAGCCGTAGGCGTGCGGTCACACACTATGATTTGCCCAGACCTTCCCACGGCTCATACAGAGCATCGGTTTCGATCTCGAACAACCCGAGAATCCGTCCCACTGTCTCGTCGATAAGCGCCGCCAACGTTTTCGCCCTGCCGTAAAACGCCGGCAACGGGGGGAAGATGATGCCCCCCATTTCCGTAACGGCGGCCATGTTGCGGATGTGCGCCAAATTCAACGGCGTTTCGCGCGGCACCACGACCAATCGACGACGCTCCTTAAGTGTTACGTCGGCCGCGCGCGAGATCAGGTTGTCGGAAAATCCGTGCGCCACTGCCGCCAAGGTTTTCATCGAGCACGGCGCGATAATCATGCCGCGGGTCTTGAACGCACCACTCGCGATGCTGGCTCCGACATCGTTGACATCGTGAACGACATCGGCAAACGCGCACACCTCGGCGCGCTTCATGCCCAATTCATGATGGATATTGAGCACACCCGCCGAGGAAACGATCAGGTGCGTTTCCCATCCCCCGATGTCGCGCAGCACCTGAAGCAGGCGCAAGCCGTATACGGCACCGGTCGCGCCGGTCATTGCAATGATCAGGCGTTTATTTCCGTTCATGACCCGAACCGCTCGGCCATTTCATCCGCGGCCGTAACCAAGGCATCGATCATTTCATCGCCGGCAGCGATATGGCCGGCATTCGGCAAAACGCGCAGCTCGGAGTTCGGCAGGCGCTTGTAAAGACTGAACGACGATTCGACGGGGCAAACCAAATCCCGACGGCCATGGATCAAAATTACCGGCAAATGACGAATCCTGTCACATTGCTCCAAAATCGCATTCTCCGGGATGAAATATCTGTTCACTGCATAATGGAGTTCGATCCGAGCTTGGTTGACCACCTCGGACGATACATGCTCGTTCAACTCCGATGAGTCGAACTCGTTGCCGACAATGACCTGGCCGCTCCACAGCGCCCATGCGCGGGCGGCACGCCGCTGGGCCAATTCGTCATCGCCGGTCAGGCATGAATACAAGTAAGACAAAGGATGAGGCCGCTCAGGCTCCGGGATATTTTCCATAAATCGTTCCCACGCCTCCGGATAAACTCGGTCCGCGCCCGAACCGATGAACCATTCGATATCGCGCTGGCGGGCCAGAAACGCCGCCCTAAGCACCAGTCCGACGATCCTGGACGAATGGCGCTGCGCATAAACGAGCGCCAGGGTCGCGCCCCAGGAGCCCCCGAAAACCGACCAGCGATCGATTCGAAGCGCATGGCGGATATACTCCAAATCACGGATCAAGTCGGACGTAGTGTTGCCGTGGAGCTCTCCATGGGGAAGCGAACGCCCAGCGCCTCGCTGATCTATAAGAATAATCCGGTACTTGTTGGGATTGAAAAAAGAGCGGTGATAAGCCCTGCAGCCGGAACCCGGTCCACCGTGCAAGAACACGACGGGCATTCCGGAGGGATTCCCGCATTCTTCCACATAGATCTGATGCTTATTCCGTTTGAATTGATGGGCTGCGTAGGGTTCGATTTCGGGGTAGAGAATTCTCATGACAGGCTCAGGTCGGGCAGGAATTTGGACCTGGCGTAACGGAATAATGAACCAGCGGAGAACCTAACTGCCAATCCGGAACGCGGACAAAACCGCCATCGATTGATGGCGGCATTTCAGAGCAATATTCATATCGTGTTTCGATGCGGACGATGTCGAAAAATTCTACACCTGCATCGGACAATCGGACGTATTTTCTCGGCAAGAAAAAAGGGGGATTCTCATCCCCCTTTTCTTTTCGGCTTGAAAGGCTCTTAGAAGCCGAAACCGAGATAAGCGCCGGCGGTAAGGCCGTCGGTGTCTACGCCCTTGAGCACACCACTGTCGCTTTTGATGTCCAAGTCATCGCCAGTGAAGTGATAACGGAAATCAAGACCGGCCCACAGGTCGCCCCAGATCTTGTATTCGGCACCGGCGCCCAGCATCAGGCCGGGATTGAGCACGGTTACGCCGCTGGACGGCGGGCTGATGACGTGGATGCCCAGACCGAACGGAATGATCCACGGCCTGAAGTTGCCCATATTGTTGAACTTGATTTTCGGCGCGGCCGTCAGAGTGAACTGGGTGATCTTGTTTTCGATACGGCCTAAATTACCGAGATCGGTCTGTGCTATGGCAACTAGAGTGTTCGTACCGGTGCCGAAGTTCTTGTATTCGAACATGACCTCGCCGTCTAGCGAGGCGATATCGGTCAGACCCCAGAAATCGTCGGTCAACTGATGGTCGAAACCGGCGCCGACGTACCAGCCATCATTGTCGTTCGGCTCCGTATTAACTAGCAGCGTTTCCGGAGAGCTGGTCTTATAGCCACGGCCATGCTCCATTTTGGCATAACCGCCGCGGAAGAAGAGCAGGTCATGATGCTCTTTCTCATGCTCCTCGGCTTCGGCAAGTTGCTGTTCGACCTTCTGCTGCTGCGCGTCCATCCGTTCCGCATTGACCTTGGCATCGGAACGCGCCTTCGCCAATTCCGAACGCAACGCGCGCATCTCGTCTTCCATCATCTGCAAACGTCTTTCGATATCGGCCTGAGCAGACGTACCTTTGTAGTGGCTCTCCGCCATAGCCTGCTGCGGCGCCAAGCCGGCCACCGCGACAGCGGCAGTAACCATTGCTGCCATACCAGTCGATTTCTTGATCATTCTTATTCCCCCTCGTGCGAGTTGAACCTAAATCCGTTGCATGCCAGCAACAAAAAGTTGCATGTCGGCACGATCCTAACAAAAAAATCTCCATACAACAATTAGTCTATTTCATTATTTTTGCTAATTGTGGCTATTTGGACCGTTGCTTTTCTTGGGCTAGCCGAAACATACAGCCTTGCGGTTATAATGGCGAGTTAGGCTGCAACAGACAGTTTGTGGGGCCACGGCTCAGGCTATCGCCGCGTGATATCGCTGAGCACGAGGACGACCGCCTGGATATCAAGCGAATGCCTGGCCCTCCCTTGCTCCTTGCCCGCGGCGAATCAATCCATAAGAATTTAAGACATTGCCTGTTTTAATCGGGATATGACGGATATTCGCCCGGATGCAACATTCACTGGTCCAAAATAAATACAGAGACACGACATGGCCGTAAAAAATCGATTACACCGTAGCGAGTTGGCTGTTCCGGGCAGCAACAAGCGTATGTTGGAAAAAGCGCCCGAATCCGGCGCCGACGTAGTCTTTCTCGACCTGGAAGATGCAGTCGCTCCGGACGATAAAGAGCAGGCGCGGGCCAACATCATCGAGGCCTTGAACACCTATGACTGGTCGAAATGCGCCGTTTCCATCCGAATCAACGGACTCGACACCCATTACGCCTACCGCGATCTCGTAGAAGTGGCCGAAGCCTGCGGCGACAAACTCGACACCATTCTGATCCCCAAAGTGGGCAGCGCCGCCGACGTGTATTTCGTCGCCACCATGCTGTCCCAAATCGAGGCTTATAAAGGCTTCAAGCCCATCAACATCCACGTATTGATCGAAACCGCAATGGGCATGGCGAACGTGGAAGAGATTGCGAAAAGCTGCCCCGAGCGCATGGAAGCCATGGTGTTCGGCGTGGCCGACTACGCCGCCTCCGTGCGCGCCCGCACCACGCAGATCGGCGGAGCCAATCCCGAGTATGGCATGCTCACCGATCCCGACGAAAACGGCCAGCGTTATTTCCATTGGGGCGATCAGTGGCATTTCGGCATTTCCCGCATGGTCGCTGCCTGCCGCGCCTACGGGCTGCGGCCCATCGACGGTCCGTTCGGCGATTTCGGCGACCCTGAAGGCTACAAGGTCGCCGCGCGCCGTGCCGCCGCTCTCGGTTGCGAAGGCAAGTGGGCCATTCACCCGTCCCAGATCGCCCTGGCGAACGAAGTCTTTACCCCTACCGAAAAGGAAGTGAATCGCGCCCGCCGCATCTTGGTCGAAATGGAAAAGGCGGCGAAGGAAGGCAAGGGCGCCGTGTCCCTGGACGGCCGCCTGATCGATGCTGCTTCGATCCGCATGGCCGAAAATGTGGTCAGACAGATCGAACAAATAGAGGCCCGCCAGTCGTAGGGGATTTCCGTCGGTCGGGTTACCGAATCGTAACCCGACATTCCTATCGTCGGGTTACGGTCTGCCGGCCCAGCCTGACCTACATTGAAGAGAGGAAAGCAATCAGTGAACATCCATGAATATCAAGCGAAGGAACTGCTGAAATCATACGGTGTGCCGGTTCCGGTTGGCGGCGTCGCCTACTCCGACCAGCAGGCGGCTCAGGTGGCCGAGGAAATCGGCGGCAATAAGTGGGTCGTCAAAGCACAGATTCATGCCGGCGGCCGCGGCAAGGCGGGCGGGGTGAAGGTCGTCGACTCCATCGCCGAGGTGCAAAAAACCGCCGATGCCATGATCGGCACCCACCTGGTCACCCATCAGACCGGCCCCGAAGGCTCCATCGTCCAGCGTGTCTGGATCGAGCAAGCCAGCGACATCAAAAAGGAATTCTACCTAGGCTTCGTGATCGACCGCGGCTCTCAGCGCATCACCATCATCGCATCCAGCGAAGGCGGCATGGAAATCGAAGAGGTCGCCAAAGCGACCCCCGAAAAGATCGTCAAGGAAGTCATCGACCCCGCAATCGGCCTTCTGGACTTTCAGTGCCGTAAAGTCGCCACCGCCATCGGCCTCAAGGGCAAGCTGATGCCGCAAGCCGTCAAGCTGATGAAATCCATCTACCGCTGCATGCGCGACAAGGACGCCCTGCAGGCCGAAATCAATCCCCTAGCCATCGTCGGGAACGGTGACGACAAACTGATGGTGCTCGACGCCAAGTTCAGCTTCGACGACAACGCCCTCTATCGCCAGAAAGCCGTCACGGAAATGCGCGACCTGGCCGAGGAAGACCCGAAAGAGGTCGAAGCCTCCGGTCACGGCCTCAACTACATCGCGCTCGACGGCAACATCGGCTGCATCGTTAATGGTGCCGGTCTCGCCATGGCTTCTTTGGACGCCATCACCCTGCACGGCGGACGTCCGGCCAATTTCCTCGATGTCGGCGGCGGCGCCTCTCCCGAAAAAGTCACCAACGCTTGCCGTATCGTGCTGGAAGATCCTAACGTCAAGTGTATCCTGGTGAACATTTTCGCCGGCATCAACCGCTGCGACTGGATCGCCAAAGGTTTGATCCAAGCCTGCAACAGCCTCCAGATCAAGGTTCCGCTGATCGTGCGCCTGGCCGGCACCAATGTGGAAGAAGGCCGCAAGATCCTGGCGGAATCCGGCCTCTCCTTCATTACCGCCGAAAATCTGGACGACGCAGCGGCCAAAGCGGTCAAAACGGTGAGAGGGTAAGCATCAATGAGCGTATTCGTTAACAAAAACTCCAAGGTCATCTTCCAAGGCTTCACCGGCGAACACGCCACCTTCCATGCCGAAGACGCAATGAAAATCGGCACCAATGTCGTCGGCGGCGTTACGCCCGGCAAGGGCGGCACCACTCATTTGGGTCTACCGGTATTCGACACCGTGGCCGAAGCCGTGGCCGCCACCGGAGCCGACGTTTCCGCCGTATTCGTGCCCCCGCCGTTCAGCGCCGACGCCTTGATGGAAGCCGTCGATGCAGGAATCAAAGTAGCGGTGACCATCGCCGACGGCGTTCCGGTGCACGACATGATCCGACTCCAGCGCTACCGCACCGGCAAGAATACGATCATCGTCGGCCCCAACACTCCCGGCATCATCACGCCGAGCGAATGCAAGGTGGGCATCATGCCCTCGCACATCTACAAAAAGGGCAACATCGGCATCGTCTCCCGCTCGGGAACGCTCAACTACGAAGCCACCGAGCAAATGGCAGCCCTGGGACTCGGCATCACCACGTCGGTGGGCATCGGCGGCGACCCCATCAACGGCACTGACTTCATGACCGTGCTGCGCGCCTTCGAAGCCGATCCCGAAACCGAAATTGTGGTCATGATCGGCGAGATTGGCGGCCCCCAGGAAGTGGCGGCAGCTCGTTGGGCGAAGGAAAATATGAAAAAGCCCGTCGTCGGCTTCGTAGCCGGCATCGCCGCCCCCACCGGCCGGCGCATGGGGCATGCCGGCGCCATCATTTCCAACGAAGACGACACGGCCAGCGCCAAAATGGACGCCATGGAAGCCTTAGGGCTGTATGTCTCGCGAAACCCGGCCCACATCGGCCAAACCGTGCTGAGGGCGATGAAGGAAAATGGCATCGCCGTTAAATAATCGGATCGTGACCTAGTGCAGGTCGGGAATCCTTTCCCGACATAGCGGGTCGGCAAGGGATTGCCGACCTACGAGACATAGGGTGCGGCGAGGTAAGAACCGCACCGATTCGCTTTTTTCATACGTATGGAAATCATGATGCGCGATATCTCGCCCTTGGAACTTAGAAGCTATCTCGAGACCGCCAACCCCAAACCTCTCCTGCTCGACGTGCGCGAACCACAGGAATACGCCCACTGCCATATCGAAAGCAGCATACACATTCCCATGAACGATATTCCCTACCGGCTCGCCGAACTCGATCCGGCGCAGGAAATTGTCGTCATCTGCCATCACGGCATGCGCAGCCGCATGGTGGGCGATTATCTGGAGCGCCAAGGATTCAGCGATATCGCCAACCTACGGGGCGGCATCGACGCCTGGGCTAGGGAAGTCGCACCCGATATGCCGCGGTATTGATCGTGATCGCCGTCATTCAGCGGGTGACGCGGGCCGAAGTGACCGTGGCCGGCGAAAGCGTCGGAAAAATAGACCGGGGGATACTCGCTTTGATCGCCATCGAAAAGGGCGATACGGAAGCTCAAGCCGTCCGTCTGGCCGAGCGGATTCTGGGTTACCGGATTTTCGGAGATGCCGAGGACAAGATGAATCTCAATGTAACGGACGTGAGCGGCGGGGTCTTGCTGGTCTCCCAGTTCACTCTGGCAGCCGATACCCGAAAGGGGATGCGCCCGAGCTTCACTCCCGCCGCCGATCCTGAGACCGGAAAACGTCTGTTCGACTATTTCGTGGAAAAGGTGCGGGCCCGGCACTCGCCCGTGGAAACCGGACGGTTCGGCGCCAATATGCAGATCGAACTCGTCAATGACGGACCGGTGACTTTCACTCTAAACGTACCACCGGCCGCAGCCGAGTGATGGCCGCTTTGTAGCTTCGTAGGGTGGGTTAGACGCGCATACCCGTCGTGCCGTCAACCTGCTCCAAGCTTGACGCGCGTCGTAACCCACCGGAGCGGCATCGATGCCCCATTTCGGTGGGTTACGGTGCGCTTCCAACTCAGCGGCAAATGGAAAAGTGCTCCTCATGCGCACCTAACCCACCCCTCTACCTTCTACGGTTCAATCAACACCCGCATTCCCACTTCCACCCGCTCGAATAAATCGGCCACGTCCGAACTCTTCATGCGGATGCAACCGTGGGAGGCCGGGGTTCCGTTGACGCCTTCGTCGGGGCTGCCGTGGACATAGATGTAACGCCAGGTGGTGTCGACTGCCCCGTAGCGGTTGAAGCCGGGTTCCAGACCGCCGAGCCAGAGGATGCGGGTCAAAATCCAGTCCCTTTCCGGAAATCGGGCGGCGAGAACCGCATCGTAAATCTCCCCGGTCGGCCGGCGTCCGACGAATACGGTATTGGGCGGCAACCCCGTTCCGATCTTGGCCCGGATGCTATGCCAGCCGCGCGGAGTGCAGCCGCTGCCCATGCGTTCGCCGGGACCGTTCTTGGCGGTGGAAACGGGCCAGGTGCGGATCACCTCGCCGTTCTCGACAAGATCGAGCTCCTGGCGGGGAATACTGACCCGAAGGTAGAACGGCGGTTCAGGCCGGTCGTCGCCCACGGTGCCTCTACGCCTTCTCGAAGAGCGCGATGGATTCCACGTGTGCCGTCTGCGGAAACATATCCATAACGCCCGCGCGAATCAGACGGTAGCCGTGCTGGTGAACCAGGATGCCGGCATCCCTCGCCAACGTGGAGGGATTGCACGAAACGTAGACGATACGGCGCGCCCCCCAGCGCGGCACATAGGACAAAACCTCTTCGGCACCCGCTCGGGAGGGATCGAGCAATATCTTGTCGTAACGCCGAGTCGCCCATTCGGCATCGTTCAGGGCTTGGCTCAGATCGGCGACATGAAACTCGACATTGCCGAGACCATTGGCTTCCGCATTCTGGCGGGCGCGTTTCACCGATTCGGAACTGCCTTCGACACCGACGACCCGGCTCGCACGCTTGGCGATCGGCAAGGTGAAGTTGCCGATTCCGCAAAAAAGGTCGAGCACCGATTCGCCGGGCGCCGGATCGAGCACTGCCATCACGCGATCGACCATCTTGCGGTTGATGTCGATGTTGACCTGGGTGAACTCGGTGGGCTTGAACCGGAACTCAATGCCCTGATTCAGCAGCGAATAGCTCAGCATCGGCGGATGCATGATAGCCTTAGCTGGTAATCCCAATGTCGGCAAAAGTACGATCTTTAATGCCCTCACTGGCTCCCACCAACACACCGGTAACTGGCCCGGTAAAACAGTTGAAAAAAAAGAAGGTCGGCTACAGG
>NZ_JBDIVO010000207.1:0-8948 GCF_039794385.1 Methylocaldum sp.
GCGAGTGACCCGCATCATCAAGTCTAACGAACATCGGCATCTTCGTTCTTAAGCCCGCCTCAGCCATAACGCTAGCTTGAGGGCAACCAACATGACCGGCTTTTTAGTACAACTTAGGCGTTCTTAACCAGAACGTTCCTGGCTTCGCGAAGTTCACGTCAAGGGTCCATGAAATGGGACGTTCCGGCTGAGCGATCGGTCAGCGAGCGACCACGAACGGAAGTTGCACGAATAAACTTAAAATTGGAGAGTGTATTGAGCAAAAGGTGCTCTTAGGGCGAGATACTCGCCACTTGAGAGCTTTTGATATCCGAAGTGCGGCGGCAGATCGTGAGTTGGCGGGCTATCGGCTATTCTCGATCCGGACGGATTTAGATCGTCCGTATCGAGAATATCGTTAATAGATATGCAGTGCCTTGGTTTCCCGACACTTCAAAGGACATCTGGATAGCCCACGGCGTCTTAAAGCTAAACTGACGTTAATGAAAGATTGTATCCGCGGTAAAGCCGTCGGTTTCCAATATGTCGCGAAGGCGATTTAGAGCTTCCATCTGAATTTGACGTACTCGTTCCCGGGTAACGCCCATCACGGTCGCGACTTCTTCGAGAGTGGAATGATCATAGCCGCGCAGACCGTATCGGCGGGAAATGACTTCCCGCTGCTTGTCCGTGAGTTGATCCAGCCATTCGGAAAGATTATTGGAAATTAGCTCGTTCTGAAGAGTTTCCGGAAGGGGGAGTTTATCCTCCTCGGAAATGCATTCCACCAAGGACTTTTCAGAATCTTTCTTAAAAGGAACATCGATCGATACAACGCGCTCGTTGAGTTTGAGCATTTTTTCGACCGTTTTTATCGGTTTGTTCAGATATTTTGCGACATCTTCGGCACTTGGATCATGATGCATTGTAATGGCCAAATGACGATACGCTTTTAGGTAGACATTCATTTCTTTTACGACGTGAATCGGTAGACGAATCGTGCGCGTCTGATTCATCAAGGCACGTTCAATCGTCTGCCGAATCCACCATGTGGCGTAAGTCGAAAACCGAAATCCGCGATCGGCCTCAAACTTCTCAACGGCTCTTATCAGTCCGAGATTTCCCTCTTCGATTAGATCCAGAAGTGGCAGTCCGCGATTCAAATAACGACGGGAAATTTTTACAACCAAGCGCAAATTGCTTTCTATCATTTTCTTGCGCGCCGCCTGGTCACCTTTTTGCGCTAAACGGCCGTAGTGCTTTTCTTCATCTGCGGTCAGCAGCTGAGAACTTCCCAATTCCTTTAGATATAGGCGGGTGGCGTCATATTGGTATTCCGAATCGACAGTACCCAGCTCTGCGTCGTTCCAGATCGGCGAATCTTCTTCAAGATCTTCGTTCGCTTCGAAATCTTCGACGAAGGTGGCCGCATCATCGTATAAGCCTGCCTCTCCAAAGGTTTTTAATTCTTCTACGATTTGTTCAGACATACCCATGCCCCCCACACAATTGATTTATTATCGATAGCCTATTTGATAAACCAGAACTTCCGTCATCAATACTTTGTTAATCGGAGCCAACAGCTCTGTGTCAAACCATTTATCGTGCCAATATGCTCTGCGAGCTCCGTACTGCTTTAAATCTGCGGATCATCCATTTTTTGCTTCGCATCGGGTCACTGGGCGCATCGGAAAAATGGCGTTTGGCGACCGAGCGGAGTTACCGTGCGACGGGTTTTTGACGGTTATCTTTCTTATCGGCTTATTATTTTTTTTCTTTAGCAGCTTTTTTGTGACTCAGATAGCAATTTTTAAATGGTGGGATTTTTTTATGATGCCGAATTCGCGCGACCACGCGGGCGCGCGCTCAAACGCACGCGCTTACAGACAGAAAAGGGGATCGAGAGGTTCGGGGATGATTTATAGAGACGAAAAATGCCGACATTCCCAGTTTTTGCTCGATGGCTTGCTAAGCCATTTCCGTGTCAAGCTAGAGCATTTTTCGCTTCCACATAGCGGATTTAGTGCGTGAAAATCCTACCAAGGTGCCGCTGAACGCGGTGCTTGTTTTAGGGCGGGGAGCCGCCCCGCACGCGGGTTCCTTTTGCAAAATCCTTGTGGGATGTTGCTTCCCGCTTTGCCCCCAAGTCCAGGGTGTCGCTCCCTGGATACCCGCTTGCCTTGGGAGCGCCAAGGCAAGCCCCTGGGTTTTATCCTGCGGACCCGCCTTCGGCGGTCCAAATTGACAAGGTCCTTTCCTGGACGCTGCCCTTCGGGCGAACGTCGTTCGTCCCATTCCGCTCCCGGCGAGCCCCCTGATCCTGCGCGTTTCGCACGACACCGGGGCGCTCGAACGGGACGAAGAAAACCGTGTAGCACCCGCTGCCGCGGGCGCTATACCGAATCAGAAAATACTCTAGCCACGGCCGTGCTCGGCGCACCCAGTACACTTCGACGATTTTACCGTCCCAGCAGAACGTCTTTGGCCTGATTGATTTTCGCCGCGAGATAGTCGGAGCCACCTCGGTCGGGATGAATCCTCTGCATCAGGCGACGATGAGCGTCGATAACAATTTCACGAGAAGATCCAGGCGGGATGCCCAGAACACGATAAGCTTCTTCCGCCGTCATTTTGCCGTGGTCCTGATCTGCGGTTCGGCTTTCGCGCTCTTGCCAGGATACGCCATGGACGCGCTCTATATATGCCTTCAGCAGCGATGCGGATTCGGGGTCCTCGCGGACATAGTCACCGTATAACTCGGTCAGTTGTTTTAGGGTCAGGTCGTGCAAGCTACGGCCGGCATGGAACCCTGTCAGTACTACGCCCACGATTTCGCCGGTTGTATGATCGAGTTGCATCCGTAAAAAACGCGACTCAACAAACGAACTGCTACGGCGACCGTCCGAAGCCGTCCGCTGGGATGCGGCTCGTTGTTGCCGCCAGCGTCGTATCAGCGGCGCATATTGAACCAGGAGTTGAACGAGAATTGGCGCAAGCCGGAGAACGGCGGCGATCAGTGCCCCGACCAGCGGGATCAACCAGCCCAGCCGTCCGGTCGCGGCAAGAAATAACAGGGCCAGAATTCCGGTCCAGATCAGCCCGCGTCGAAACTTGTTGGCCAGCGCTTCAGAAGGCGCGGAGTCGAGAAAACGGCGCACCGTGAGCACGGCAAGAACGACGAGAAAAAGAAGCAGAATGAGTTGAATCAAGATTTTTTCATTTCGTGGGCTAATTGCAGAGCGAGCCCGCCTCGGACACGACCGAAGTCTTCCAAAGCCTTCAATCCGCCAGCGGCATAGACCGCAACAGCATTGAGCAGTTCACGGAGTTGCCGTGCACTTCCGGCGTCGAGGCGGCAATGGGCGCCGTGAGTCAATTTGGCGATCTGTTTGAATGCGCGTTCGGCGGTCGGATCGAATCCTTCCTGAAACAGAAACGCTTTGACGCCCCGAAGGCCCAACTCTCCGGCTGTCTTGCAGAGATAGTCGACATTTTCTTCCATACAGTCGCCAACGAATACCAAAGCGTCGACCTTGCTTTTCCGTGTCTCCTGCAAAGCATGCTCCAGAACCTTGCCGATCTGGGTGTATCCCCCGACGCATTCCACGTCAGCCATGCGCCGCCGTAAGTCTTCGGCGTGAATCAACCACGGGAAAGCTTCGAAATCCGCTATTCCGCGGTAATAGCAGAGCTGGATTTCCAAGCCGCCTAGAGCCGCCGCCGCATCGAACATTTCCGCTTGGATACGACACGCCTCCCTCCAAGTAGGTTCGCGGCTCGCCGTCGCGTCCAGGGCAAAGATCAGCCTTCCTTTGCGTCCAGCCGGTTTGGCGTTGGGCGTTTGCGCAAGTTTTTTCAAGAACGCTTGCACGTCGCTGTTGCTGGATTGTGGCGGAAACTTTTTCGAGTCATTCATTTTTGGGGTTCGATAGACACAACGCGAATTATTCTATCCGGCAGAAAATCGCGTAAGGAAAGTCATGACCGGACAGGTTTTCATTGCGAACGATTAGACCACCCGGAGGCAATTTTGGCTCCAATTAGACATGCGCGCATTTGTCGCTCCCCAAATCGCAAATATAACCATGGAGCGTGATAAAGTGCAGTGTTTCTAAATCGCTTCTACGATGCTGTGGAGCAAGCAAATTAACTGTTTGCATAATGTTGACAACATGGTAATTTGCGCCTGCTCCAGAGTGTTCGTTCATGAACCGGGAGGCGATAAGAACTTATAAGAGGAGGTATAGCGTAATGTCCGAAGAGAATAACCCGAGTAAGCCCGCGCAAGGCATTCTCGATACCTTGAAGAGCAACCCGAAAGCTCTCTACGCGGCGATCGGCGCAGTGTTGGTGATCGTTCTCGTTCTCGCGATGAGCGGCGGCGGTGAAGAAGTACAGATCAAGACGACCGTATCCGTAGGCCAGCAGGTGACTTTGGATAATCCGAATGGCGGCGGTTCGCATTTGACGACCATGCCTGGTTTAATTAGCACCTCGGAAGCGGAAGAGGACCAGGAGCAGAGCGTATGCGTCACCAAAGCAGGGACGAAGGCAACCGTTGAAGAAGAAATGGTAGTCGGTCAGTTGCCGTTCGTTAAAGTAAAAGTATTGGACGGAGACTGCCAAGGGAAGAGCGGCTGGACATCGAAGGTCAACGTCAAGGGTAGTTGATAGAAATGGCGATGAGCGCCAGATTATTCGCCCATCGCCATTTCTTGTTTTCTCGTACTCTAAAGTTCTCGCAGCACGCGCATTGGGCTGTTTTTTACCACTGACCGTGTATTCAGATAGCCTGCCAGCCCAACCACCAGCGCGCCTAAAACAGGGGTGGCCAGCCAGGTTTCCCAATGGAAACGATACGCCAAGTCAAACACCCGGCTGAACAACGTCCACGCGATCACCTCGCTGATAGCCGATGCCAGGATGCCGGCCAAGAATCCCAACGCGGCGAATTCCACCCATTGGGCATTCCGCAACAAGCGCCGGCTGGCGCCCATGGTCCGAAGCAACACATCCTCGTAGATACGTTCATCCAGCGTCGCTCGGACCGCGGCGAACAGCACGGTAAATCCCGCCGCCAAAGCCAATAGCAAGACATATTCGATGGCGCTCGTCACTTGTCGCAAGATGGTCTGAAACTGTTTCAGCAGCGCGTCCACTTCCAGGATTGTCATGCTCGGGAACGATTTGGCCAACTGTCCCAGTACTGGCTTAAGCTCTGGTGGCACATAAAAGCTGGTGAGCCAAGTGTGCGGATACGTATCGAGGCTTCCCGGCGAAAAAATCATGAAAAAATTCGGGGTCATGGTATCCCAGCGGACGCTGCGGGTGCCGATGACGGTAGCGATAAGCTCCTGTCCCGCAATATTGAATGTGAGTTTGTCGCCTGGCTCGATATCTAGACTCTTGGCTAGCTCGGTTTCCACCGAAACGCTCAGGGGACCACTTCCGTCGACCCATTTTCCCCGAACTACACGGTTGTCGGGCGGCAGTTCCGACGCCCAGGTAAGGCTAAGTTCGCGATTAATCGATGCTTCAGCGCGCGAGTCTTTGTGGACGATTTCGAAGACGTCTTTACCGTTAACGGCAGTCAAACGGCCGCGCACGATCGGATAGTAAGCGCTGCTGGCGATACCCTCTTGGTTCAGCGTGTTGCGAAATCGCGCCAAATCGGTATCGAATAAATTCAGTGCGAAATGATTAGGGGTATCCTCGGGCAGTTGGCGCTTCCACTCCTGCAGCAGTTCGGTACGCACCAAAATACTGACCTGCATGGCCACCAGGGTTAGGGCGAAAGCGAGTATCTGGCTAACTCCCAGTCGCGGCTGACGGGTCAAGTGCTGGAGACCGAAGCGCCATGACAGCGAGACGTAAGGCAGGAGCAGACGGCCAAGCCCCAGCATCGATAAGCCGAGCAGGCTGAACAGCGCTATCGCAGCGCCAGCGATCGCCAATACGCTGACGGTCATCGTCCAATCGCGGGTATAGCGCCAAAGAAGCGCGCTCAGAGTAAGGGCGGCTAATCCGTATACCACCCAAGCGCTGGACGGCAGAGGTTCCAGATCGCGGCGCAGTACTCGCAGGGGAGCGAGTCGCTTGAGCCTGAGTATGGGAGGCAGGGCGAAGCCGAGCAGGATCAGGAGTCCCGTGGCCGCGCCGAAGATCACTGCGAGCCAACCGGGACCGGCTAAGGTATGGGGCAGCAAAGAGCGGAGCAACTGGATCACACCGTGCTGAGCCAGGTATCCCAAAGCGCAACCCAACGAGCTCGCGACGAGGCCGACGATCAAAAACTGGCTGGCGTAGATCCACAGGACGTCCCGCTCGCGAGCACCCAAGCACTTGAGCATCGCGGTCATGTCGTAGTGCCGTTCGGTGTAGCGGCGCGCAGTCATGGCGATGGCAACGCCCGAAATCAACACCACGGCAATGCTGGTCAGTCCCAGATAACGCTCTGCACGGTTCAGGGCATTGCCCAGTTCGGGCCGATCCTCGTGTACGTCGAGAATACGTTGACCCGGATGCAGTTGGGGCTTGAGCCATAGCTTGAATGTGCGTAGCGCACGCTCGTCCCCGGCAAACAATTCGTAATAATGAACATGACTTCCGGGTTGAATGACCCGGGTCTCGGCGACATTGGCTCGATTCATCAGCACCCGGGGCGAGAGGCTGTAGAGATCGCCACGGCGGTCGGGTTCATGGGTGAGAATGCGAGTGATTCGCAGCGGTTTTTCACCCACTGTGATTTCGCCGCCCAAGCTCAAACCCAAGGTTGTGAGCACGCGCTGCTCCACCCAAGCCTCCCCGCTTTTCGGGATGTCGTGGGTTTCAACTGCGGCCGTGACATCGCCCAGAGTGGTGCGAAGCGAGCCGCGTAGCGGATAACCTTCCTCGACGGCTTTGACGCCCACCAGAAGCAGTTCGTCGTTTTCGATCAAAACGCTGGAAAATTCGGTGGTACCGGCGACTAGCAGCCCCTGTGCGGACGCCTGTTGCCGCCAAGCATCCGATGGCTCCTGATGGCCGCCGATAACGAGATCGGCTGCCAAGAACTCCGCCGCCTGGAGACTCATCGTACGGGTCAATCTGTCGCCCAACAGGCTGACCGCGGTGGAACTGGCCACTGCGATCAGGAGGGCCGCCATCAGGATGGTTAATTCGCCGCTACGCCAATCGCGTGCGATCAGTTTCAGGGCAAGCTTGAAGTTTCTAACCACAATGCCATTTTCACCGCAAAAGGGATGCCTGAATCAAAGACAAATCGGCCGAAAATAAATTCGAACGTGCGAATAACGCCCGGAAGGGCTCGCACCGGGAAGAGGCACGGAATGCCGCGTTTACCGCTTAAAGATAATTGAAAAGAGACAGTCCTTGTACTTTAACATAAGCTTGCTGCGCAGCCTGTAGCGCGACAAACTGGATGTTGTACCGACTGATTGCTTCTGCGTAGTCCAGATCCTCTATTTCGGAAAGATTCGCTTGGGTGTCGATGATGAATTTGTCGTGAACATCCTCTTGTTCGTCCAGCGCATTCAAGCGTGCGCCGACGCTGGCGCGGGTATCCAGGATGTTCTGGAGGGCGGCATCGATGCCCTTCAATGCGGCGCTGGCAGCGTCGTGGAAAGCAACGTCGGCTCCTGTGCCGGTCTGTGGGCCGGCGAAGCCGAAATCGGTCAGGACTCCATCGGTGTCGTCACTGATCTCCACGGATGAGGCAGTCCCGGTGGTTGTCGATACGAACTCGATAAAGCCTGATCGATGTTGGGCGACCACGGTTCCATTCAAAGCGGTGGCGTTGATGCCGGCGTTTATGGCGGCAACGAGATCATCCGCTGAAGCATAATTCGCTGCGGCGACGGAAACCGTGACCGGCGCACCGCCATCAATGGCCAGATCGAAATTCTTTGCCGGGCCGCCGCTGTAGTCAATGCCGGAGGACAGATCGTTCGTTCCCATAACGGCGCCGTGGGATGCGGTGAACTGTCCGCTCAAAGTCCGGGTGAGGGAGTACAAGGTATTGAGTATGTTCTGGGTACCGCCTGAGGCCGCGATCGCATTGGCACCCGAGCTCGAAGGAATATTCTCGAATATGGAAAATCCGGAATCGCCATCGGCCATATGTCGTTGCGGAGCGATTTGCAAGAGGCGCTGATTCTTGTCGCCTTGATAGACGTAGCTCGGCGGCGTCCGGCCGCCGTCAAATGCGAACGGGACGGTATCGGAACGGAAGCCGGCGAAAATATATTCGCCGTTGGCGTCGCGCGTATTCGCCAGTCCGAGCATTTCGTCCAACAGCTGCTGCATTTCCTGCCCGATCGCCTGCCGATCACTCGGGCTGAGCGTATCATTGAGGCTTCGGACAGCCAATTCACGTGCGCGCTGCAACACGTTGTCCGCTCCCGCCAAAGTGGATTCCTCAAATTCGAGTCTCGAGCGAACAGCCTGAATGTTGGACTGAAATTGCCGATTGTTTTCCAGCGACTCCTTCAAGTCCAGCGCACGTACCGCGGCGCTGGGATCATCCGAGGGCGTCAGAATGCGCTGGCCGGTGGAGAGCTGCAATTGGGTCTTGGAGAGCTTCGCCTGCTGCCTGAGGATGGCGTCGATGCCGAATTGTTCCATCAAGGGCGTCGAAATGCGCATGCTTATCTCCTTACGGCTCCGATCAGTGCGTCGAACATACTGTTCAGCGCGGGAATCAACTGCGCGGCGGCTTGATAGGCTTGTTGATACCGAAGCAGGTTGGCGGCTTCCTCATCGAGATTCACCCCTGAAACCGAGTCTCGTGCCTGTCGAGCATGGTCGAGCAATTGTTTCTGAGCGGTGCTGTCGATGTCGGCGGCGTGGGTCAGCGTGCCCACATCGCCCACGATCTCGTTATAAGCGTCCTGGTAACTCGCTTTACCGCCCAAAAGCGAGGGCATTGCCTGTAGTTGAGCCAGGGCGCGGGCGTTGGTGTTGTCACCGGG
>NZ_JBDIVO010000208.1:0-8921 GCF_039794385.1 Methylocaldum sp.
AATGCACTCGGCGAAATGACTCATGCTGTGTCTCTTGCCACAGTTCCTTAAGGATCATCAGCCGAGTGTTGCCGCCGGACTCCACCATGAAGAGTTCGTCACCGGGACGCCGGGTCACGGTGAGTGGATTGTTGAGGCCGCCCTGGGCACGGATCGAGTCCTTGATGTCGTGATAACGGGGATTGATGGCGCGCCGGGGATTGCGGTCGTACGGCTTGATCCGCTCGATCTCCAAGAACATTTGGGTCGTAGTGAGTGGATCGGTAGTGGGCAAATCCCGGCTGGTACCGAAGTTTCCCTCCAATAAGAGGCCGCGCACATCGGGGATGGTAGTCTTGCGGCTCATGGCGCGCCTGTCACGCCTTGTTCGGCGGTAACAGCTCGGCGAGCTTCAGATGAGGAAACAGCTCGACCACCAAACCCAGCATCGTATCCAGAGCGGTGGGGGATTGATTTCTGGACCTGCGCTCCGACCGGTGGACCGGTTGCTTGTATGTGGCAGCTTCCCGATAGACTACCGAGGCCGGAATCACCGCATCCAGAATGGTGATGGCGCCTTTGCTGGGAAGATAGGCTTCGCTGCGTAGCTCTTCAACGATGCGGCGGGCGTCCACCGTGCGGTCCTGTCGGTAAATGACACCACGCAAAGGACCGATGGGGGCACCGAGGTAAGCCATCGGTTTCAATCGCTCCAGCATGGCTACCGTGCCGCGCACGAATTCGCGGGCGGAAAGAATTTCCGGTGGAATCGGAGATAACAGCAGATCGGCGGCAGCAACCGCTGCATCCTGGAGAGGCCCCACCGCACCCTGGGTATCGATCAGAATGAAATCATAAATTCCGTCGAATCGCGCCAGGATATGTTTCAATCGCACCCGGCCATCCACCGCGTCACGAATCCAATCCCGCAGTTTTCCGTCGGGATCGTCGGAATACACCAAGTCCAGACGATCCAGATCGGTTCGGCTGATGACGGTTTCGGTGCTGGCTGCCACCATCAATTCAGTCAAACCGTGAGGCGCCACCGATGCCAATCGGTAGTAGCCGGACAGAGTAGGCTGAGGATCTGCATCGATCAAAAGGACCTTCTGCCCCAAGTCGGCCAGCAGCGCTCCCAGATTTGCGGTCAAGGTGGTCTTGCCGACGCCCCCTTTGGTACTGGTGATGGTAATGCAGATCGTCATGGAGCCCTCACGCTTATCGTCGGTCTATCCCCATCCGGTATCGTCACGCGATCAGGGGTGCTTGGTTACCGAACTGGTCAATGATTTTTCGCCTTACCGCATCCGGTCGAAGCGCTCGCTGTCCTTTCAAGTGACCAATACGGGGCGTGGTACACTTCGCCTTCTTCCCGGATACTTACTCGGCCTCTTGCACGGACAGGATGGCTTGGGCTCGCCCGGAGGAAATCAACCCAAGAGGCTTGAAAAATACCTAAAAGGTATTCATATTGTCAATAACTATACCGCTGCGACAAATTACCGTAGCGGTCAAAAATAGACCGTTCTGGCATGAGAATTGAAGAGATCAGGCGACAAAATCTGATATGGCTGATCGAGCAGGACTATCAGGGGATCGATGCTAACCTGGCGCGAGCTTTAGCTATTCAAGCGTCGCAGATTTCACGGATCTTTAGCTCCAATCCTGCGCACCGGCGCAATGTTGGACGAAATCTGGCGCAGAAGATCGAGAGGATTACGGGGAAACCGGATGGCTGGATGGATTTGGTTCATGAATTTGTCGACTACGAGGCAGGGATACAACGAACGCGCCACGCGCCGGCTGAAAAGAGACCCCCTCTACCGCACTCGAACGTGGCGACCGTCCCTCCCATCAAGCGGGTGGTCCCCTTGATCGGCTGGAATGAGGCAGGACGCTGGTCCGAGATCAAGGATGGACAACAAGCTCTGGAGAAATACCTCTGCCCCGTCGAGTGCAGCGAACACACGTATGTGCTGCGCGTCACAGGAATCAGCATGGAGCCACGCTTTCGCGATGGCGAGTTAATTTTCGTCGACCCTGCGGTTCCGCCGGAACACGGCAAATTCGTCATCGTTCGCCTGGAAGCCGACCAGGAGCCCGTGTTTCGACAGCTTATCATCGAAGGCGGCAGACGTTACCTGAAAGCGCTCAACGAAGACTGGCCGGGACGCGTGACGGAGTTGGGGGAATCGGCCGTCTATTGTGGGGTCGTCATTTTCAAAGGCGAGAAGATCTAACCGCCCCTCGGCCTCTGCTGCTCCTTCCGCCTGTCGGAAAATCGGTCTAGAAAAAAGGTAACCCGCCTTGGTCCTGGCGCCGTTCTCTTGCGACAGCGCGCTGCTTGTGCAACTCGCTGAAACGAGGATACCATAAAGGTATTTACTGAATAGACCATTATGGTATTATCTGCTCCGATCCCATTCATCGAGTCCGAGTTTTCGGAGAGAGTCTACTGTGACGTCCCCGCCCGAGCCTCTGTTGTGGAGCATTGACGAGACCGCCCGCCAGATGGGTGGGCTGTCGACCCGCACCATCCGCAGATTGATCGATCGCGGCGAAATTCCGATCGTCAGGATCGGAAGAGCCGTGAGAATCCCCGCCCAGGCTGTCCGTACCTGGATAGAAGACAAAACTCAATCTGTGCATAATGGCCACCGCGCGGGGAATGTGCGACAGGAGATGAGCACATGCGCAAATTCAAAGAAGGTATTTATGAGCGGAAGGACTCGCAGTTCTTCTGGGCTTCGTTCACAGACGCAAGCGGAAAGAGAATTAGGTGTTCTACTGGGATTGTCAGGAGTCGAGGAAGTGAAGGGCGGCGCGAAGCGAACGCGCTCCTGAGTAAATGGAAAACGGAGGTCTACGAGGAAGTCAAGTGGGGACGAAAGCCCGATGGCAATGAGGAATGCGACATTTCCTTTGATGCAGTCCTCTTGGAATATTTCAAAGCGAGGCCTGTTACGTCGAAAGTGAAAAGCACTGCTCGCCATCTTTATCTGGCTTTTCAAGGGCGGAGCATCACGTCGATAGAAGACTTGGAGGTCAAAGCCTACATCAGGCAAAGACAAACTCATGGCGCCTCGCCCGCCACCATCAATAAGGAAGTTGGACTGTTTTGTGCGGCGATAAATTACTGTCGCGATGAACTCGGATGGAAAATTCCGAATCCTGCCGCGAAGAAGAAACTTCGAGAGCCTCAAGGTATAACGCGTTGGATAACGCCAGATGAGGCGCAACAGCTCATTGCTGCCGCGAGAGACAATCGTCGCGCACCTTGGTTGGTGGACTTCGTCCGCTTGGCGTTGAACACGGGTTGTCGACTCGGCGAAATGCTCTGGTTGACGTGGGATCGCGTTGATTTTCAAAACAACCTGATTTGGCTCGGTGAGCAGGACCAGAAGGGTCGTAAGGTCAGCACCGTACCGATTAATCAGGAGGCGAGGGGTGCGCTGCTATCCAGGGCCAATTTCAGGGCCGGCTACTGCCCGGAGAGTCCCTGGGTATTTTGCCGAAAGGACGGCGAGCGATTGACCACGCTTCGCCGTTCGTTCAAGTCGGCAATAAAGAAGGCAGGGATCAAAAAATTTAGGATTCACGACCAGCGTCACACCTTGGCCAGCTGGTTGGTCATGGACGGCGTACCGTTGTATACCGTTCGAGATGTCCTTAGACACAGCTCGATCAAGATGACCGAGCGCTATGCTCATCTCAGCCCGGAGAATACCAGGGCTGCGTTGAGCCTCGTGGATAAGTCACGAAATAGTCACGTTGACGGTCGTGAAAGACCATCAAAGCTTGGCTAAGTGATTGATTCGGTTGGCGCCCCGGATACGATTCGAACGTACGACCTTCCCCTTAGGAGGGGGACGCTCTATCCTACTGAGCTACCGGGGCGGAGCGGATTGATTTTGCCGTAAAGGCTTTTAGATCAGGCGGATAGCTTTAAAAAAGCGGCTATAGTGTACCTCTAAGACCCGCCCGAAGGCCAGTAAATTCATATTTTGCCGCGTGATTTCGACTGCATTCTCCCGCAAAGGCGAGGGGGAATACCCTTGAGCGTCCGGTCAATCGTTGGGATCGTCGCAGGCTTCCCGCAAGGCGTCCAACGCCGTAACCAGGGCAGTGAACGGAATCAGGGAGACTTCCGTAGATTCGTTGAGTTCCCGTCCGAATCGGCGCAGTTTCGCCAGGCGTTGTTGGAGACGCGGTCCGGTGAAAAATGCGGCCGGATCGCGTAATCCGGCGCGCAGCATGGCAAGGCTGAAGCGAACCGAGCCGGACTTCAGCCGTTCCAGTAATGCAGTTTGTACCCGGCGTTCCCAGCGGTTGCGGGGTTTTACGTCATCGAGCCGGGGAATCAGCCGTCTTAAGTCCAGATAGTCGGCGACCGCATCGTTCAGTTCGGCTACCTTTGAAAGCGGCTCGCCCGTGCGGGCGGTCAAGTCGACCAAGGCCGGAAAGTTGTGCAGCCGTTCCATGAGCGCCATGAGACGGGCTTCTTCTACAGTGAAGCCCAAAGCTTCCGAATCCGAGATACGCTGCTCGTAATCCGGGAGCTCGCTCGTTGCGAGACTTTCCGCCAGATAAGCTAGATGCTGTGCCAGGTCCGTGCGCCACAGGGCTACCGATTCGGGACTCGGATGCAGCGCTTTGCCTTTTTGCAGCGCCCAGAGGCAGAACGAGTTCAGAAGGCTTTCCAAACGCAGCAAAAGCTCGAGCTGCCGAGCGGCTGCGATTCGATCGTCCAGAGCGCAGATCTTGTAGCGCAACGTACGTCCGTCGAGTACACGGTCGAACAGGAGATAAGCCCTGACGGCTTGATTGAGGAGAGAGGGCTCGAGTTCGTCGACCCAAACCAGAAAGCCCGCGCCGGCCTGGTTGATGAGCGTGTTGCAGATCACCGTGGCGGTGATTTCCATGGCGAGCGAATGTTCGTCGAGCGCTTCGGCGAAACGCTCCCGTACCGCGGCCGGAAAATAGCCGGCCAGGCAATCCCCGGCCCAGGATGCCGACAGAAACTCGGGGTTATCGAAGAAAGCCCGCTTCAAGGCTAGTTTGGCGTAAGCCATCAATACCGCGAGTTCCGGTCGGGTCAAGGCTTGTTGGGAGCGTGCCGCGATGTCCTTGCGGGACGGAAACGACTCCACCGCCGGGTCGAGCAGTCCAGCGTTGATCAGGCGCGCGGCGGCTTCGAGGAACGGTTCCGCATCCTGTAGGCAGCGTTGGTGGTCCAGCGAGAGACAGAGACTTTGCCAATAATTGTTGGCCAGGACCGAACGGCAAACATCGTCCTTGACTTCCGCCAGCCATCGGTCGCGTTCCTCCCGGTCGGCGATCAGTCCTTTGTGTTGCAGAAGATTCATGAGGATCTTGAGATTGACCTCGTGATCGGACAGATCTACTCCGCCCGAGTTATTGATCGCGTCGGTATCGATGCGCCCTCCGCTCAGAGCGTATTCGACACGGGCGAGTTGGGTGAAGCCGAGGTTGGCCCCTTCGCCGACGACTTTCGCCTTGATCTGGTTGGCGTCGACGCGGGTGCTGTCGTTGACTTTGTCGCCGACGTCCTCGTTGGTCTCGGTGCTCGCTTTGACGTAGGTTCCGATGCCGCCGAGCCAGAGCAGATCGACCGGAGCAGTCAGCATTAGCCGGATCAGTTCTTCGCCGTCGACCGTGACGTGGTGCACCCCGAGCCACTCGCGGACGTCCGGAGAAAGTGGAATGTCCTTCGCATCGCGCCGGAACACGCCGCCGCCGGGCGAGATCAAGCCGCGGTCGTAATCGTCCCAGCTGGAGTAGGGAAGATCGAACAGGCGCTTTCGCTCTCGATAGGACTGCGCCGGGTCGGGACTCGGATCGAGGAAGATATGGTTGGCGCTAAAGGCGGCGCGCAGGCAAATCTTGTCGGACAGCAGCATGCCGTTGCCGAACACGTCGCCGTCCATGCTGCCGATGCCGATCACCGTAAACGGTCGGGTGTCGATATCCTGGCCCAATTCGCGGAAGTGCCGTTTCACGCACTCCCAGGCGCCGCGGGCGGTAATGCCGAGCTTCTTGTGGTGATAACCATGCGAGCCGCCGCTGGCGAAGGCGTCTCCGAGCCAGAATCCGTACTCCGATGCGATGATATTGGCGCGATCCGACAGCCGCGCCGTCCCCTTGTCCGCGGCGACCACGAGATAGGGATCGGCATCGTCGTGGGGCACGACCTCGGAGGGGGCCGTCACGACGGTGCCTTGTAGATTGTCGGTCAAGTCCAAGAGCCCGCGAATCAGTGTGGAATACGCTTCCTGGACCAGCCGCTCGCGATCGGCCGGATCCCGCGCCGTCTGCTTGACGATGAATCCGCCCTTGGCCCCGTGCGGAACGATCAAGGAATTCTTGATCATCTGAGTTTGCATCAGATCGAGAATCTCGCTGCGGAAGTCGTCCGGCCGATCCGACCATCGGATGCCGCCGCGAGCCACCTTGGCCCCGCGCAGGTGTATGCCTTCCATCAGCGCCGAATGGACGTAGATTTCGAACAACGGCCTCGGCGCCGGCATGTTGATGATCCCGAGGCTGCTGATTTTGAAGGCGACGAAATGGTCCGGCTGATCCATCCTCCGGTAGAAGTTGGTCCGCAGCGTGGCGTCGATGAGGTTGAACAGATCGCGGAGGATGCGGTCCTCGTTCGAATCTTCCACCTCGTTCAGCGACGAGCCCAGTTCCATGCGGATCGGCAACATGGCTTCGTCCTCGCGCCGGGCGAGATCGATCCAGCGCCTGTCGGGCTTGAAGCGGCTCTCGAAATAGTGAAAAAGCAGCAGGGCCGTTTTGGGATTGTTGAGCAGCGCCTGATGAAAGCGGAAACGGCCGAAACGGC
Source organism: Methylocaldum sp. (assembly GCF_039794385.1). Classification (NCBI taxonomy): domain Bacteria; kingdom Pseudomonadati; phylum Pseudomonadota; class Gammaproteobacteria; order Methylococcales; family Methylococcaceae; genus Methylocaldum; species Methylocaldum sp. The sequence goes on from NZ_JBDIVO010000208.1 coordinate 6,848, forward strand.
TGCCGAGCTGAAAATAGTAGTTTCGGTAAGCGCGGAAGACGTCGATTTCCTTCCACGAAAGCCCCGTCAGCAGCAGCAAGCCGTTGAGGGCATCGTTGTCCGCCCGTGCCGTCAGCAGTGCCGTGAAGGCCTCCAGCAACGGCTCTTTGACGGGTATCAGGGAATCGAAACCGTCCGCGGCGGGCTTGACCGAGAAGCTGCGGATATAGATGCGCTGCGATCCGATCTCGCCCCTGAACTGAACCTGATCGACCACCCGTAAGTTCAGGTCCTGGAGGATCGGAATGATCTCGTCCAGGCTCCGCTCGCGCAGCCCGTAAAGCTGAAGGCGATGGAACGGATCGCCGAGTTGCCGGTCGGGTTCCCACAGGTCGACGGCTTCCCGGCCGGTTCGGATGACTTGTTCTACCTTGAATGCGTCACGAGTTGCCAGCTGTGGAGGAACGAGCGCGCGGTATTCGGCGGAGAAAGCCTGCTCATAAGGAAACGAGGGGGCGGTTTGATGGAATTCCCGAGCGGCCTGGTCGAGAAAAATTCTGAAGCTGCGTTCCCAGGGCATAGTCTTTTTCTCCTGCCGAATCGGAATGCCGGTTGTATTCGCGGCTGGGATGGTTAGAGTTTCGCCGCATCCGAGTTCGGCCGATTGATGAGGTCTAGGCCAGCCTCTTGTACATTTCCAACACGTTGCCGTTGTCCGCCTTACGGTAGCTGACCCAATCCATAAATGTCCGCATAAAGAAAATGCCTCGGCCGCGTTCGTTCAAGGCATCGAGATTAGGAGGCGGTACGGCATTCAAATCGAAACCCTGACCATGGTCGTATACATAAATCCGGAGATCCTTGTCTCTTATGCGCATGCACACCCTAACGGTCTTGTTCGCGTCGCCCGGTGCCGCATGCTGAATGGCGTTGACCATCGCTTCGGTCAAAACCAGGTTGAGATGATAGGCAAGCGCATCGCGGTCGCCGGTGTAGACATCCAAAGTCTTGGCCACCTGTTCGGCGATATTGCCGATTAAACTCAAATACCGAGTTTGGTTCGGGACCACAATTTCGACGTTGATAATGTCGGTTTCGCCGCCCATCGAAATCTCCTGGCTAGTTGCTGCTCGGTACCTCCCCAAGGCTGGGATAGATATCGAACACCCGGTGCAAGCGGGTAAGCTCGAACATGGATTGTACACGCGGCTGTAGTCCCGCCAGTACGAAGCTGCCGGAACGCAAGGAAGCGTTCTTGTAACCGGACAGCAAAGCGCCCAAGCCTGAGCTGTCGATGAAACGGACGCCCGACAAATCGATAACCAAGCGCGTGTGACCGTCTTCCAAAAGCTTGAGGATGTAATCCTTCAGTTCGCCGGAGTTGTGCGCATCGAGGCGCTCTTCCTTTAGGCTGAGGATGGTCCTGCCGTTACGATTTTCAGTCGAGATATTCATCGTTTGGCTCCAGCATCCGCAATTGTTTCTATAGGACAAGTTGCACGGAGAATAATAACGTGGAATTCATCGGCAAAGACATAGGCGCAAAGTTCTTGTAGGTAAGTTTTCGCGCCGAATACCGGCGCGGCAATCGGGTCGTGTTTCAGCGCCTTGTAATCCGGGGACTTGTGACGATTGCGAGTCGTATCGAGAGCAGATCTTGCAGCAGCTTACCGTTCACATGTTCTTATCGGGCCGGAACTACCGGCGTGAAACGATTGGTTTAATTACTTAGACGGCGGCAATGAGTTAAAAATTCACGGAGCCACGTTTCTTTGAAGTCCTCCAGATTCCAGCTCCGCCGGACGAGCAGCCGGTAATGCGCGGGCGGAACGATATAAACTTCCGCATCGGCTTGAATCCCCGTGCGGGTGACCACGGTCAGGGTTTCGCGCCGATAAAAGTCGTCCTCGAACGCGTCCAGATCTTTAAGCGCGCGTGCCGAGACATCTTCGTAGAGTACACCGTCGGTAAAGCTGCCCGTCTCTCTGCGAAGTCCTGGATAGACCCGGTTGCGAATACGATAGCGGGCAAAACCATGTAACCGGGCCGGTTGCGATGGGAAAACACTGCCGGTGACGGCTCGCATTACCTCCGG
>NZ_JBDIVO010000209.1:0-8814 GCF_039794385.1 Methylocaldum sp.
TTGGGCGGTGAAGTCGACCAATACCGGGGAGAGAAGCGTTTGGTCCGAAAGGACGGAAGCGTATTCTGGGGCGATTTGTCCGCGAGCATGCTGCGGGACGGGAAAGATACGGTATCCGTGATTTTAACTTTTCTGATCGACATTACCGATCGCAAGCTGGCGGAAGATAAATTGCAGGCCAGCAACGAGCGGCTCGAAGCGCAATTGGCCGAGAACCGGATATTGCAGGAAAAACTGAGAGATTTGGCGGTACGCGATCCGCTGACGTCGCTGTTCAACCGGCGGTACATGGAAGAGACCCTGAGGCGCGAGTTGTCACGATCGGCCCGGGAAGATCAGCCGCTCAGTCTGGTCATGATCGACATCGACCATTTCAAGCAACTCAACGACACTTATGGTCATCCGGCGGGGGATCTGGTCCTGAAGGAACTGGCGGCACTGTTGCTGCGCCACCTGCGCAGCGAGGACATCGTCTGCCGCTTCGGCGGCGAGGAATTCGTGGCCATTCTGCCGGGCGCTCCGTTGTTGACGGCGGCTCAGCGAGCCGAATCCTGGCGTTTGGCGTTTCAGGAATTACACATCGTTTATGAAGACCAAGTATTAACCAGCACGCTCTCGATGGGGATCGCGGAATATCCTCGTCATGGCGCGACCAGCGAGGACCTTCTGTTCCAGGCCGATAGTGCGATGTACATGGCCAAGCGTGCGGGAGGCAATCGGGTGATGGTCTGGGGTTGAGTAGTCTTTGGCGCTGGTGCGCCGTTTGCTTGTCTTGCTCGACCTTGTGTGTTTATACGGATTTTCATGAAGCATTCTCTGTCTCGCTCTGATATCTCTTCTCACGCTATCGATGACTTGGAGGCGCGGCTGATGGCTACTGCCGGCGGGGCCGAACGCGGCAAGATCGCCGAGGCCCTGAACCTCGCCCGCAGGGCGCGGGATCAAGATACGATCGTCAGGCCGCGCGGCATCGACGTCGCGGATATTCTCCTCGGGATCAAGGCCGATGGGCTCACGCTGCAGGTTGCGCTGCTGAGCGATCCTTATCTCCGCGATACGCTCAAGGAAGCCGACATCAAGGCCCAATTCGGGGAGACCGTCGCCGATTTGGTGCAGAAGGTCAATTGGCTCAACACCTTCGACGAATACCGTCCGACCGAAATCAAGGAGCCCGCCCAGGCGGAACTCTTGCGCCGCATGCTTTTATCGGTGGTCAACGACGTGCGTGCGGTGCTGGTCAAGCTCGCCTATCGTCTGCAGCGCTTGCGGCTGCTCAAGAATCAGGACGGCGAGTTGCGCCAAAGGATCGCCATGGAAACCCTGGACGTGTTCGCGCCCCTGGCGAACCGGCTGGGCGTGGGGCAGCTCAAGTGGGAGCTGGAGGATCTCGCTTTTCGCTATCTAAACCCCGACAAATACCGCGATCTTGCCAACCAGTTGGCGACCAACCGCGCCACGCGGGAAGCTTTCGTCGGTCAATTCATCGAGATACTGCGGCAGGAATTGGAAGCGAACCATATCCACGCCAAGGTTTACGGCCGTCCCAAGCACATCTACAGCATTTATCGGAAGACGCAGCGCAAGGAGCTGGACCTGGAGGAGCTGTATGACCTGCACGCCGTAAGGGTCATCGTCGACGATGTTGCGACCTGTTATGCGGTGCTCGGTCTGGTGCACGGCCGCTGGCTCCACGTTCCCAAGGAGTTCGACGATTACATCGCCAACCCCAAGGAAAACGGCTATCAATCGCTGCACACGGTGGTGATCGGACCCGAAGGCCGGCCGGTCGAAGTTCAGATTCGCACCCAGGCCATGCACGATTTCGCCGAATACGGTGTCGCGGCTCACTGGCGATATAAGGAAGGCGGCAAGCAGGACGCGGTTCTCGATCGCAGCATCAATGCCCTGCGCCGCCTGCTGGAAAGCAGGGACGACGATCAGTCGATGCTGGAGGATTTCCGCGCCGAACTGTTCGAGGACCAGATCTTCGTGCTGACGCCGAAAGGGCAGGTGGTCCGGTTAAGTAAAGGAGCGACGCCGCTGGATTTCGCCTATCACATCCACACCGAGGTGGGGCACCGCTGCCGCGGCGCGAAGGTCAACGGACGTATCGTGCCGTTGACCTATTCGCTCAAGTCCGGCGAAAAGGTCGAAATTCTCACCGCCAAGCACGGCGGCCCGAGCCTCGGGTGGCTGGATCCGCACCTGGGTTATGTCAGGACCGGCCACGCGCGTACCAAGATCCGCCAATGGTTCAAGCAGCAGGATCATGAAAAGCATCTTCGCGCCGGGAAATCCATTCTGGACCGGGAGCGGCAGAAGCTGGGCATCAAGGACGTCGATCTGGACGAGCTGGCACGGCATTTCCATTTGCCGCGCGGGGACGATCTGCTGCTGGCCGTCGGCCGCGCCGACATCGCTCCGGCCCAGCTGGCCAATGCCTTGAAGCTTCCGGAATGGCAGCCGAAGGTTCCGGCGGCTCCCCCGGCGAAAAAGCCCTTGCCGCCGGCGACGGGCAAGGCATCGGAAGAGGTGACCATCCAGGGAGTCCGCAACCTTCTGACCTATTTCGCCCATTGCTGCGAGCCCAAGCCCGGCGATCGGATCATCGGCTATGTGACGGTGGGCAAGGGCGTCGCCATCCATCGCCAGGATTGCGACAACATCATTCAGTTGCCGCCCCGCAAGATGAGCCGTCTGATCGACGTGGCCTGGGGTACGGAGCCGGAAGCGTTCCCGGTGGAGCTCGAAGTCAAGGCGCTGGATCGAAAGGGGCTGCTCAAGGACATCACCCATATTCTGGCGCACGAACATATCAATATCGTGCGCACCCACAGCGAGACCAACGGGGACGATCAGTCGGTCGTCATGAGGATCACGGCCGAGGTATCGGACCCCGGACAGCTCAGCTCGGTGCTGGACAAGATCGGCCAGGTGCACAACGTGTTCAGCGCCAGGCGCTTGCAGCACGGGTGAGGGGTTGTGATTTCTTTTCGCATTAGTCGCTTTGGTAAAAGGTGCCGCTGATCGCGGCGACTGCTTTGGAGCGGGTCTCGCCCCGCTGGCGAGTTACTTTTCTTTGCTTGCCCAAAGAAAAGTTTGTTTGGTCCGGCAGCCCCAATCTAATGTCGTTCCCATCGGTCGATCATTGCGCCAAGCCAGCCCCGGGAATAGGCCAAACCGTGATAGATCGCCAACGCCAGACGCGCCCAGCGGATATAGAGCCCCGGCCGGCGGATCAAACGGGCGAACCGGAATACCGGATGGCTCCAGGCCGTGATCAGGCTGCGAAACCGGTAAATCAGTTTTCTTCGGGCGGATAGGCCTCGGGAATCCGGCGGTACACGCTTGCTCGGCTTCACGCCGGGACGCCGCCAACTCAGTCGATAGGCGAGACCCTCCCGGCGCTGCCGAAAACCCGCGGCCTGGGTTTGTTCGACGAACCGGGCGTCGACCGGCGTCAGGTGCAGCCGGCCTTGTTCGAACCCGGTCGTCACGAGCCGTTCCATTTCCGGCGAGCGGACGATGACCACATTCGTGCCGCGCCCGTCGGATGAATAAGGTTCCACCCAGGCATCGCCGAAGGCGATGTCGGCCGTTTCCGCGACCACGTCGTCGCAGGCGTTGCAGGCCGAGTTCTGAAAAAAACCGGCGCCCCAGTCGCCGTCCGCCAGATGCCACCAGTCCTTCTGTACCACTTGCCCGTTCCTGAGCGTCAATTGAGCGGTGTACCAGTTCGCCGGACGATCGGGATCTTTGCGGCGGAATTCGACACCTTGAACGTCGTCTACCGGGACACCCATTTGCCAGGCGAAGCTTTCCACGAAACGGGCACTCTTCATGTGGCCGCAGAATAGCCCCAGGGTGAACCGAATGCGTTCGCGAAACACGGGATCATAGCGGCGGAGGAGTTGTACCGCCTTGATGAAACAGGGGACTCCGACCACGGCATAGCGTCCCGGATTCGCCCGGATGAGTCCGAGCGCGTCCGATAATTCCACCGGATAATAGCGCGACTTCGCGCCAGCCAGGATTTCGTCCTCGGTGCGCGAGATCCGATAACGGAAGAACAGCCCGTCGCGCTTCGGGTCCGTGGCCGCGACATGCGCCGCGCCGTCGATCCGCCCGCTGCGCAGCAATTCCGCCAAAACCCAGCTGACCATGCCGCCCGAGCTTCCACGCTCGCGGAAGTCCTTTTCGGCCACGTAACCCACGTAGGCGGCTCGAAAATGTCCCACGGCGGAATCGTGCCGGCCGGCATCCGGAAAAAGCTGCTCGGCCAGCTCGTTCTCGTCCCTTGCACCAGGCGAAAACGGGCAGATTCGCGCGAACTCCGAGGATCTGCGGCGCAGCCATTCGGGAGACCCTGTCGGCTTATATTGCCCGTACCGGTCCAGCTCCATCCGCGAGGCGAAGGCATTCGCCCGTGCCACGCAACTGCCGCAGCCGATGCAGAGATCAGAATCCACGATGTCCCGCGGACTGAAGGTCTGTCGATCGGCTGGGGTCGGCATCGGTCAATCCAATGCGTGATCGAGAAATTCGTTCGACTGTCGACGGAGCCGATCGACCCGGTCGAGTATCCGGGAATCCAAAAGTTCGCTCAGGCAGACGTCGTAAGTGGTCGCCGTCGAATCTTCCGATAGTAGACGCTTTTCTCCGCCGATCATGGCCATCAAGTTTTCGATCTTGGTGGACCGGTACGGGGAGCGCTCGGAGACGAAAGGTTTGGCATGGCGGAGGGCAAAAATACAGCCGTGGAAGAAGTTGGTCGCTACCGCTTCCGCACGGGCCATGGCATGGGCGAAATCCTGCGGACCGGCGGTGATCCATTGCTGATCGGCCCAGTCGTTCCGATAGCCCAGGCTGACCATCGGATAGCCGTGCGATCTGGCCCAGCGCCTAACATTTCGGCCGAATGCCTCGGAGAAATTGTGCCCATAGACCGCTACGAAAGGCCGATCCGGCCCGCGCCAGATTCCTTCCGGTCTCGGCATGAACTGAAGACAGGGGTCGAGCACCAATTCCGGTTCGAAGCCGAGCGCGTTTTGAATAATGGCGCGGGAGTTGTCGTCGCGAACCGAAATCGCCTCGAACCTGCGCAGTCGATCCGCCCAAGCCGGTTCGAGTTCTTGCGAAGCGTCGTAATTGCCGAAACTGGCGCCATAGGAAACCAGCCGTGCCCCGATGCCGGCGCCGAAGAACAGTGGACATCCGCCATACCAGGGGTGTCTCAGATTCCACACTTCGTCGCTGCCGACGATCACCCGATCGAAGCTTTCCAGATTGCTCGCATGTTCGAGGTTGAAGCGCGGCGAACGCGGCAGCTTGGAAATGGCACGGAGAAACTTGAGGAGCTTCAAGCCGTAGAGCAGGTAGTCCATGCTTGGAACCGACGTCGGCAGGACAGGGCGGAGTGCGCACGTCCATTCGGCGCGTTTGATCCGCCAGGCATCGTGATCCAGGATCACGGCCTCGTGCCCGCGCGAGCGTAGTTCCTCCACCAGGCAACGCGCTTGCCAGTAGCTGCCGTAATTGATGCAGCGGTGAAAGGTCAGGATTCCCATCCTTGGCTTAGGATTCCCCATAGCGTTCCGTTCCTGCTTTAACGATTAGATGGCGCGCGAAAAGCGATGTGCGGCACGGTCCAAGAAAATATGATTGTTTATGGCGACCCAAGCTACGAAGAGCCTGTTACCGCCACGCTCGGCCGGGTTCGGCAATGGGCCGACCGTGCGAGCGGCCATGCGCCGGATCGAACGGATTCGTCGGCAAAGGATTGCCGACCTACCGATCGATGCCGCCGAGTAGGTCGGGAATCCTTTCCCGACGCAATGGATGGGCAAGCGGATACGGCGCCACAGTATGCGGCGGGCGAAGGACGGGACGCCCGCCGAAGGCTGCTGATCGACGCGGGACAACTGGAGCAAGCCCTGGCCGACCGGGTGGAAAACGACACGCTCGTAGAACGCATCATGAGCGTCACCGATCTCGCCGCCGACGCGTTTCTCCACGATTCCGATCTCGGGCCACTCCAAGAAGCGCTCGCCCAACTCGAACTGCCGGCGGACTTGACGGTGCGCGTCAAAGTGCCGGAAGGATTTGCATTCTACGCGCTCTATCCGGAGCAATACGCCCAAGCCGCGAGATTATGGGTTCGCAATCATGCGGATTCCGATTCGCGGCGGGCGGTGGTGGTCGGCATTCGCAGCATCGGGACCAGTCTTTCGGCGGTGGTGGCGCGGGAGCTGGCTCAAGCCGGATGGAACGTGCGACGGCTGACGGTCAGGCCGTCGGGGCACCCGTATGCGCGGCGCGCGGCGATTCCTCGCGAGGCGGTTCAAGGAGCGGTTTTCGGATTGGTCGTCGACGAAGGGCCCGGGCTATCCGGCTCGTCGATGGCGGCCGCGGCTCAAGCGCTGGTCGAAGCGGGACTCGATCGATCCGGAATCGGCTTTTTTCCGGGACATGACCGCGGCCCCGGAAACGCCGGAACCGAAGACGTGCGGAGGTGGTGGAGCGATACGCCGAGGTATGTCGTCGGGCTGAGCGAAATGGCTTGGCAAGGCCGGCCGCTAGCGGAAGAGCTGGCATATCGCAGCGGCCCGGCCGTTCGGGTGGACGATCTGAGCGGCGGGATGTGGCGGCATGCCGTCTATCGGCATGAGCAGGAATGGCCGGCGGCGTTCGTCGCATTCGAGCGGGCCAAATATCGGGTGGTGCGGCGTGACGGCTCGTCGGTGCTGTGGAAATTCGAAGGACTGGCCGGCGGGGCGGAGGCGGTCAGGGATAGCATGGCATGGCTGGCTCAACGCGGATGGACCCTGGCTCCTCTGGATTCCGCCCACGGTTTCGTGGCGAGGCTCTGGATCGAAGGCAAGCCGCTTCAAATAGATCAATGCAATACCGCTGTTCTGGATCGAATCGGGCGCTACATCGTCGATGCGGCCGGTACCGCGCTTTCGATTTCCGAGCAAAGGACATCGCTGGAGCGGCTCAAAGAGATGTTGTACTGGAACACTCGGGAAAGTCTGGGAGAGGCCTTGGCAACGCGTACGCTACGGTGGAACGGGTTGGTCCCGGAGCATCCATGGCCAGCCTACGGCGATGGGCGGCTGGCACCCGAGGAGTGGATACGCTCGATCGACGGGAGGCTGATCAAGGTCGATTGCGCCGGGCATTCGACGGATCATACGGTAATCGGACGTCAGCCCCTGATTTGGGACTTGGCGGGCGCGACGGTCGAATGGCGGCTCGATAGCGAAACCGTCCGGCCTTTGCTGAGTGCGTTCGCCGATGCGGGCGGCGAGTTGCCTACACCGGGGACGCTGGCCTTTTACTGCGCGGCCTATGCCGCGTTTCGCTTGGGACAGTGCGCGATCTGCGCCGGCATGAGCGATCCGAGCGAGCGGCGGCGGCTCCTTCGCGCCGGCGATTTCTACGAGTCGCAACTGTTTCGAATTCTCGCTTAGTAAGGCATGGGTAATTCGCTGCCCGTATTGTTGACGCAAAGCACCCACGGGCCATGGTCGAAGATGGCGACGATGCTGACCGAGGCCAGTCCGATCTCGATGCGGCTGAAAAGATCCAAAGGCACGCCCAGAAAATAGGCGAGAGCGGCTTTGATCACGTCGCCGTGGCTCACCAGGGCGATGCAGTCGTCCGGGTGTTTTTCGCGCAGGCGGAGCATTTCGCCGACGATGCGGGCTTGCGTCTCGACCATCGCTTCGCCGTTGGGGACGCGTGTCCCGCTGCGAAAACTATTCCATCGGCCAAAGGTTTCCAGACGGCGGAGATCTTCGAGCTTCCTTCCGGTCCAGTCGCCGAGATCGATCTCGTGGAGGGTTTCGAGGGGTTGAACCGGCAGGCCGAGCCGTTCGGACAAGAATTCGGCCGTCTCGCGGGTTCGGTCGGCCGGGCTCGAATAAAGAGCCGCAACCGGCAGACGGGCGACCCGTTCTGCCATGTCGTTGGCCTGATTCCGGCCAAGTTCACTGAGGTGCACGCCCGGCGCTCGGCCGGCGATGGTGTCGCCGCCCAAGAGATGCGCACCGTGGCGAATCAGCAGAAACGTGGTCATCACGCGTAGCGCCGGGTCATTTCGACGCAGAATTCGGCGAATTCCTCCACGCGTTGCGGCGGGCTGGTGTGGTGGGCGTTGATGCCGCGGTGCTCGGGGGTGAAGCAGTAGGTTACGGTTACCCGGAAGGGTTCGAGCGCCCGCATCTGCCGGTCGAACCAATCGAGTGCGTTCGGCCGAAAACGGTCGGCCCAGCTCAGGCCGGTACGGAGATAGGTGACGCCCAAATCTTTCATGATTCGCACCGCATCGTCGAGCCGGTGGTCCTCGAAATGAAACCACTGGCACAGGCCCATTTCCGGCGCATACTCGTAGAAATGCCGAAAAGCGCGTTTGGGCATGCCGTCTTCCCGCAGCAGGCCCATGTAGAAATGGCGGTAATAGGACGAGCCTTCGGCCTCGCGGTGACGGGTCGTGGCGGGCCAGGCTCTGGGCAGGTCGTAAAGGCTGTACCAGTGAATCCGCGGCGCTTGCTCCAGCAGCAGTTCCGCGGTTCGCTTGAGCCCGAATTCCTGTACTTCCTCGGCGCCGAAGCTGGAGACGCCGACCTCGGAAATCCAGATGGGCTTGTCGTCGACGACGCTGTGAATTTCGTTCAGCTTGTCGGGCCATTCGTGAATCTGCCAGTGGTTCCAGTCCAGCGGAAACCCGTGGACGGCCACGGCATCCATGCGCGGAATGACGCCGTAGTTTTTCATCCGTTCCATGAACAAGGGATCGATGGGAGAGATGCC
>NZ_JBDIVO010000210.1:0-8765 GCF_039794385.1 Methylocaldum sp.
ATCGGCACGCCCCAGTTCCGCTGCCGGGAGACGCACCAGTCGGGCCGGTTCGCGACCATGCCTTCGATTCTCGCCTGCCCCCAATCGGGTATCCATTCCACTTTCTTGATTTCTTCCAGGGCCTGGCGGCGAAGATCGTTCTTGTCCATGGCGATGAACCACTGGGGCGTCGCTCTGAAGATGACCGGCGTCTTGTGCCGCCAGCAGTGCGGATAGCTGTGCTCGATGCGCGCTTCGTGCAGCAGTGTGCCGCGTTCCTTGAGCACCTCGACCACATGGCCGTTGGCGTTCATGACGTGTTCGCCGGCGAACAGCGGCGTGCTCGGCAGGAACTTGCCGTCGTCCGCCACCGGATTTTCGACCGGCAGCCCATAGCGCTGACCGACGACGTAGTCTTCCTGGCCATGGCCGGGCGCCGTATGCACCGCGCCGGTACCGGCGTCGAGCGTCACGTGCTCGCCGAGAACGATAGGCACCTCGCGCTCGTAAAACGGATGGTGCAGCATCAATCCCTCGAGATCCGAGCCCCTGCAATACGCCACGACGCGGTAATCGTCGACGCCGCAACGCATCATGACATCTTTCATCAGGGCTTCGGCCACGACCAACCGCTCCATCGGTTCCCGGCATTGCACCACGGCGTAATCGAGATCCGGGTTGAGCGCCACGCCCTGGTTGGCCGGCAGGGTCCAGGGTGTCGTCGTCCAGATGACCACCGACAGCGGGCCTTCGCCCGGATGGCCCGGAACCGAGTGACAACGCTGGATCAGCGCGGTTTCGTCGAGAACCCTGAACCGCACGTCGATGGCGATCGAGCGCTTGTTTTCGTATTCGACCTCGGCTTCGGCCAGCGCGGAGCCGCAATCGGTGCACCAATGCACCGGCTTTGCCCCTTTCATCAGATGGCCGCGCGCGGAGATTCGGCCCAAAGCGCGCAGGATGTCGGCCTCGAAGCGAAAGTCCATGCTCAGGTACGGATTTTCCCAGTCGCCGAAAACGCCGAGCCGGATGAACTCGCGCCGCTGGATATCCACTTGCTCGGTCGCATAGGCGCGGCAGGCCTTGCGGAAATCGGAAGCGTTGACCTGCACGCCGGCTTTGCCGATCTTCTTCTCCACCATCAATTCGATGGGCAGGCCGTGGCAATCCCAGCCGGGCACATAGGGCGCGTCGAAACCGTTCAATCCCTTGCTCTTGACGATGATGTCCTTCAACACCTTGTTTACGGCATGGCCGATGTGGATTTCGCCGTTGGCGTAGGGGGGGCCGTCATGAAGAATGAACTTCGGGCGCCCACGGAACGTTTCGCGAATCTTCCGGTAAAGATCCATGCTGCGCCAGCGCTCGAGCTGCTCGGGCTCGCGCTGCGGCAGATTGGCCTTCATCGGAAAATCGGTGCTGGGTAAATTCAGTGTCGATTTGTAATCCGTGCTCATGATGCAGAGGATGATGTTGAATTTGAGATGGCGAAATAGCCTCTTGCAGTCATGACGTCCCGTTCGATCTGGGCCTGCAGTTCGGCTAAGCCGTCGAAGCGCTTTTCGTCCCGGAGCTTGTGGCGAAAAACGATTTCCACCTGTTTTCCGTAGAGGTCTCCGGAGAAGTCCAGCAAATAGGTTTCGAGGAGCACCGTACGTCCTCCCGCGACAGTCGGGCGTATGCCTACGTTCGCGACCCCCGGCAGCGGATGTTCGCCTATTCCGGACATTGTAACGGCAAATACACCCTGTACAGGAGTGTTTTTCCGTCTCATCAAGATGTTGGCCGTGGGAAAGCCGAGCGTTCGGCCGCGCTTCGCCCCATGGATGACGCGTCCGCAGACTGAATAAGGACGCCCCAGGAGTCGCGCTGCGCGAGCTAAATCGCCTGCCGCGAGGGCTTTGCGGATCGAAGTGCTGCTGACGCGTCGTCCATCGACCAATACCGACGGCGTGTCGACCACTTCGAAGCCGAATTCTTTCCCGGCCTGCCGCAACAAGGCAAAGTTGCCGAGCCGGTTTCTGCCGAATCTGAAATCGTCTCCGATCACCAGATACTTGATGCGCAGTCCTTCGAGCAGGATGTCTTGAATGAAGCTTTCCGCCGGCAACATGGCGAGCTGCCGGTTGAAGCGCAGCAGCAGCACCTGATCGATCGGCAATTCAGCCAAGCGGGCCAGCTTTTCACGGAGCCGGGTCAAACGGGCCGGTGCTTCGTTCGGGAAAAAATATTCCCGTGGCTGCGGTTCGAACAGGACGACCACAACCGGCAAATCCAGCCTCCGTCCTGCTTCCGCCAGCCTTTCGATCACTTGGCAGTGACCAATATGGACGCCGTCGAAGTTGCCGATCGTGGCGACGCAGCCCCGTTCGGGAAGTTTCAGTTCGGCGAGTCCTCGAATCAAGCGCATGCGACGGTCCTCAGGTACCTTCCGGAACCAGCATGTGCCTGGGACGGAGCCCTGTCAGGGTAAGACACGACAGATAAGTCGCGAGGCCCAGCAGAATCCACAAAGCCAGATGCGAAATTCGGTCGGCGAGCGACCAGATCTGCCACGGATAAGCATTGGACGCATAGACCAGGATCGGGACCATCACGCCACTGGCGAGCGCTACACGCAGCAGGAAGATCGGCCATCCCGGTTCCGGTTTGTAAATCTGCTCCTTCAAAAGTTTGGCCAGGAGCAGTCCGGCGTTAAGGAGCGCCGCCAACGCCGTCGACAGAGCGAGACCCGCGTGACCCCAGCCGATCGGCGCGAGTTGAAAAATCAGAGCCAGGTTCAACGCGAGGTTGGCGATAATGGCGTAGACGCCATACCTGACCGGGGTGCGGAGATCCTGTCTCGAGCTGAAGCCCGGAACCAGCACCTTGATTGCGATGAAGCCCATCAATCCGATGGAGTAAGTCGTTAGGCTCCGGCTGGCCATCTCGGCGTCATGCGAAGAAAACCGATCGTACTGAAAAAGGGTGGAAATCATCGGTTCGGCGAGTAGCGCTAGGCCCAAGGTCGCCGGCAAGCCGATCAGGATGACCCAGCGGAGAGCCCAGTCCAGCGAACGGGAAAACCCGTCGCGATCACGGTTTGCATGATTTTTCGACAAATGAGGCAACATTACAGTGCCGATAGCGACGCCGAAAATGCCCAAAGGGAATTCCACCAGCCGATCGGAGTAGTAAAGCCAGGAGACGCTGCCGGACACTAAAAAGGAGGCAATCACCGTGTCGACCAGGAGATTCACCTGGGTTACCGAAACCCCGAAAATCGCCGGTCCTATCATCTTGATGATGCGGCGAACGCCGGCATCGTGAAACCCAAGGCGGGGTTTCGGCAGCAAGCCCTCCCGGAGGAGCGCAGGCACTTGAAATGCGAGCTGGACGACGCCGGCGATCAGCACACCCCAGGCCAAGGCGGTAATCGGTTCGGACAGGTAAGGGGCGAACCAAATCGCCGCAGCGATCATCAGAAGGTTCAGAAAGACCGGCGTGAAGGCCGGTATGGCGAAACGTCCCCAGGTGTTCAGAATGGCCCCGGCGAATGCCGTGAGGGAAATGAAGAAAAGATACGGCAAGGTGATGCGCAGCATCTCGACGCTGAGCTCGAATTGCTCCGCATTTCGATAGAAACCGGGCGCAAACAGCATGATCAAGACCGGCGCAGCGATAATGCCGGCGAAGGTGACAAGCAACAAGGCCAGCGACAGGCTGCCGGCCGTACGATCCAAGAACGGCCTGAGCTGGGTCGGGTCGTGGCGCTCCTTGTAATCTGACAGAACCGGCACGAAGGCCTGCGAGAAGGCGCCTTCCGCAAAGAGGCGGCGCAGGAAGTTGGGAATTCTAAACGCGACGAAGAACGCGTCGGTGCCGGGATCGGCACCGAAATAACGGGCGATGACGACATCTCGAACGAACCCTAAAAGGCGGGAGACGAAGGTCATGCCGCCGACGGCCGCCGTGGATTTCAGTAGATGCTTGCTCAGAGCCTAAAACCAGTGCTTTCGTTGAAGAAAAGGCCGTAGTATAAGGAATTTGGGCGATCAAGGCACTGTTAGAGATACGCTGCGAAAAGCTATCCGAAAATGGCCTATAACCTGCGAAAACGTCTGGCCCGATAATTTTGTGAAAATTGCGCTCTTGACTCTTGAATTACTTGTGACGAAAATAACGAATTCGCTTAAAACGATTAGGATTAGAGGTTTTCACCTTGGCTAATATTGCTTCAGCAAAAAAACGCGCCATACAATCGGAAAAACATCGCGCCCACAACGCGGCTCAGCGCAGCCGGTTGCGGACCTTCATCAAGAAGGTCATTCTGGCGGTAGAATCCGGCGACTTGGAGCAAGCGCAGGCCGCATTTCGCGCCGCAGTTCCCGTTATCGACTCGTCGGTTAACAAGGGCTTGATCCACAAGAACAAGGCCGCTCGCAGCAAGAGCCGTCTCAACGCCCGAGTCAAAGCGCTGGCTCTGAGCGCATCCGCCTAAGTTTCTGGCGGAAAGACGAGGCGGGCTGGCCCGCCTGCCTCTCTCAAGCCAGTACCAGATTATCGCGGTGAATCAGTTCCGGTTCATCGACATATCCAAGCAGGCATTCGATTTGCGAGCTCGGTTGTCGCATGATGGCGCGCGTTTCGTCAGCGCCGTAATTCACCAGCCCGCGAGCCACCTCTTTTCCCTCCATATCCACGCAAGCGACTAGGTCGCCCCTGTGGAAGTCGCCGTCCACGGCGGTTACGCCGATGGGCAAGAGGCTTTTGCCGTCTTCTCTCAAGACGCGCGCAGCACCTTCATCCAAGTGCAACTTACCCTTGAGTTTGAGCTGTCCGGCCAGCCAACGCTTCCTGGCCAGCATCGGGGATACATCGGGAATCAGAAAGGTACCCAATTCCTCGCCCGCAACCACCCTTGCCATGACATTTTGCTCCCGCCCGCTGGCGATAACCGTTGCCGTCCCGGACCGGGAGGCCAGCCGAGCGGCGCGCAGTTTGGTGATCATGCCGCCCCGGCCGAGTCCGCTGCGACTCTCGCCCACCATCTCGCCGAGGCGCGCATCATTGATGCTGGCCTGGTAGACGAGTTGGGCGGTGGGGTCCAGGGTCGGATCGCGTTCGTAAAGTCCCTTTTGGTCGGTCAAAATGATCAAGAGATCCGCTTCCAGGAGATTCGCCACCAAAGCGGCGAGCGTGTCGTTGTCTCCGAAGCGGATTTCCTCGTTCGCTACCGTATCGTTTTCGTTGATGACCGGCACCACCCCCAGTTCGAGCAGGGTGAGTAGGGTGCTTCGGGCGTTAAGATAGCGCTGCCGATCCGATAGGTCGTCGTGGGTCAGCAGGATTTGCGCGGTATGAAGACCGTGCCCTTGAAAGAGGGATTCATAAGTCTGAATCAGGCCCATCTGTCCCACGGCGGCGGCCGCCTGGAGTTCGTGCAGGGAGCGTGGGCGGGTTTTCCAGCCCAGCCGGCACATGCCTTCGGCGACCGAGCCGGAAGAAACGAGAAGAATTTCTATATCTTGGTGGCGCAAGACGGCAATTTGAGCCACCCAATCGGTGATTGCGGGCATGTCCAGTCCGCGCCCGCCCCCGGTCAGCAAGGCACTGCCGATCTTGACGATGATGCGGCGGGCGTGGGCAAATTCAGTCCTGTTCTGCATCTTTTGTTTGGTCCTGCTCCAGGAACGCCATAACGCTGTAGACCAAGTCTTTGAGGCCGTCGCCTCGAACGGCGGAGACCCTAAAGACGGGGCCGGCCCATTCGAGACCTTCTATGATTTCGCGGCAGCGCTGTTGGGCTGCGTCGTCGGCCAGCCGATCGATCTTGTTCAATACCAGCCAGCGCGGCTTCTGGTCCAGGCCCTGGTCCCACTGTTGAAGCTCGGCGATCACTTTTTGTGCCGCCGTAATCGGGTCTTCCAGGCTTTCGTAGGGTTCGACATCCACTACGTGGAGCAGCAGCTTGGTACGGGCAAGATGCTTCAAGAACTGCACTCCCAGTCCCGCTCCATGCGATGCGCCCTCGATGAGGCCGGGAATATCGGCCATGACGAAGCTGCGCTGATCGTCGACGCGCACGACGCCAAGATTCGGATACAAGGTGGTGAAAGGGTAATCCGCAACCTTGGGACGTGCGGCGGACACGCTGCGAATCAAGCTGGATTTTCCGGCATTGGGCATGCCCAGCAAGCCGACGTCCGCGATGAGCTTCAGCTCCAGGCGCAGGGTGCGCCGTTCGCCCGGCGTTCCGCTGGTGGCCTTGCGCGGCGCGCGATTGACGCTGCTCTTGAATCGGGTATTGCCGAGGCCGTGAAAGCCGCCTTGGGCTACCAATAATTTTTCGCCTTCCTTGACCAGGTCGCCGAGCTTTTCGCCGGTTTCGGCGTCGAACACCTCGGTGCCGGTAGGTACGTGGACGATGCAGTCGGCGCCCGAATGGCCGGTGCAGTTGCCGCCCGACCCGTTTTGTCCGCGTTCGGCGCGAAATCGCGAGTGAAAGCGGAAGTCGACCAGCGTGTTGAGATTGGTGGAGGCGACCAGAAAAACGCTGCCGCCGTCACCGCCGTCGCCCCCGTCGGGGCCGCCGAAAGGAACATATTTTTCGCGCCGAAAGCTGACGCAGCCGTTGCCGCCGTCGCCCGCTTCCACCCGAATTTCCGCTTCGTCAACAAACTTCATGGTAATGACAAAAAAGCCCCGTCACGGACGAGGCTTCTTCCTATTTAAAAGGGCGGCCCGTAAAGCCGCTTTGATCCTTAGGCTTCGCTTTGAACGATACTGACGTATTTGCGCTTGAGCGGGCCTTTCACCTTGAACTGGACCTGTCCGTCGGCCAATGCGAAAAGCGTATAGTCTCTTCCGCAGCCTACATTCTCACCGGCGTGGAATTTGGTGCCGCGCTGCCGCACGATAATGCTGCCCGCTTGCACGAACTGACCGCCGAAGCGTTTCACGCCGAGTCGTTTGGATTCTGAATCGCGGCCGTTGCGCGAGCTGCCGCCTGCTTTCTTGTGTGCCATCGTGATTCCTCGCTCTTCGATTAGGCAGAGATACCTGTGATCTGAATTTCGGTGTAATTCTGCCGGTGGCCCGCCTGCTTCATGTAATGCTTACGCCGGCGGAACTTGACGATTTTAATTTTCGGGTGCCGGCCATGAGCCTTGATGGTTGCGGTTACTTTGCCGCCATCAATGAAGGGTTTGCCTACTTTCAAGCCGGAATCCGTTTGAACCATTAGCACCTTGTCGAACTCGATTTGCTGGCCGGCTTCGGCGCTCAGGGTTTCGACCTTGACCACGTCGCCCTGTTTCACCCGATATTGCTTGCCGCCTGTTTGTATAACCGCGTACATTTTTGTTGGCTCCAACGCAGAAAATTCTTTTAAACACGGAATGATAACCGTGTATGCCTAAATCCGTCAACCAGCTGAGTTTTTTGCCTGCCGAGTTGCGAATCGCAACCGGCGTGACGCCGTCAGAGGGCAACGAGTATTTCGCCCTTGCCCAGTCCGCACATGTCTCCGGCATAGCGCCGTACCCGCTTGAGGGTGTCGGACATTTCGGAGAACCGGGTCTCCAATCCCTGGAAGCCTTTCAGAAGCAACGGTATGAAGCCGAGCGTATGGGTGCCGCAATCATTGAAGGTAGCCGGAATGGATGCCGGTGTCCGGGCAAGCAGCACGGTACCCCGGTTCATGGCATAACCGAGGTGTGCGCCGACTTCGCCGAGGACGGCAATGGTGCCGGCAGTCATACGCGAACCCAGATAATTCCCGGCGTTGCCCTCGATAAGAATGGCGCCGCGCCGCAGATGGTCGCCCACGCGGTCGCCGACGTTTCCTTTGACGATGACCACGCCGCCGGCCATGCCCTTCTTATTGCCGGGAAGGGCTGCGCCGAGGAAATCTCCGGCGTTGCCGCGAATCAAAATTTCGCCTTTTTTCATTTCGCAAGCGGCGTAAGCGTCGACGTTGCCGCTTACGATGATGCGTCCGCCCTTGAGGTGCATGCCCAAATAACTGCCGGCATCGCCCTCGACGCGGATTTCCCCCTGGCTCATGCCCTTCCCGATATAGTCGAGCTTACGGCTGCCGCGGAAGATAAGGCGGTCGGAACCTTGCCCTTCGATCGAAAACAGTTCATCGGCACGTATTTGCCGGTTGCCGTATTGCAGCAATTCGGCGCCGATTTCACTCGCGGATTTGTCGGCGAGCCGATCCGGCGTCAATGGGGACACGTCGATCCGTTGTTCGAGTTCGGCCTTCAGGGTGAAGGTGAGCGCCGTCATGCCATGATCTCCTGAAGATGGAATAGGAAAGGACCCAATTTGCCGCCGTAATTGCCCGCGCTGATGCGGCGTATGCCGTTTTCGGCGCCCAGGCTGCAAGCCGCCTCGATGCCGACCCGCATGGCTTTCTTGATGTCGTCATCGGTCAAGCCGTCGATGACGATCTCCATGACCGATTCGATTTCGGGGCTCAAATCCGTCCTGGTTTGACCTTTGAGCGTGGGGCAGAACGCGTCGTTGGTCGACGCCGACAAGGCTTTGTACTTGGAGCCGACCTTCGAGCCCGAGCGCACCACGCCGCCGGGGAAAGGCATGATGACGTTCGGGATCTTTTTCATGGCTTCGATGGCGGCCTCGCAAGCGGCCAAGGCCTGCGGCTGGCTTTCCGCCAGGATCAGGAAGTTGCCGCCGCCTACGGCCTTGACGGTGCAGGTGGTATCTTCGCAGAGGAACTCGCCGTCCATGACCGGGACGCGCCAATACCGTTTGCCGTTGATGCGCTTGGAGATCTG
>NZ_JBDIVO010000211.1:0-8641 GCF_039794385.1 Methylocaldum sp.
TTTTCGAAAGGAAGCTCCGCAAGGCGTGCGCCAGGCTGTCGACCACCTCGGGGCCGTACCTTCTATGCGTCCACAGCGCCGGCGAACAGCCGAGATCGGCCGAATGCCCGTAATAACAAGGACGCCCGAGATAAAGAGCCGGGCCTTCGTCCAAGGCCATCAGCCTCAACATGACCGGATCGCGGGGAGTAGGGTCGTCCGAGATCGTCCTGCGCGATAGCCAGGGCGTTCCGTCGCCTTCGAGATAGAGATGCAAGCTGTTGCCGGCGCCTGTCGCACCAGGCTTGAAAAATGCCGCGAGCCTGAAGCCGTTTCCCTCCAGATTGAGCGGCCGGTATCCGAAGCGCGCCGCAGCGTGTTCGATCCGCTGAGTGGGCGATGCGCAGCCGGCAATTAGCAGGACCGAAAACAACGCGGCGGCGACGAACCTATTTGGCGGGCGCTTCATCGGTCGGTTCGGGAGATCCCAAGTCGAGCCGGTCGCTGGTTACGCGCAGTTTGATGATGCTTGTGGTATTCGGAGGGATCGCAGCGGAGGCTCGCCATTGGGCCGAATCGAGATCGCGGTAAGCCGCGAACACCCCGACGGCCTTTGCGTCGGGTTTTGCTTCGAAAGAAAGCTCGCGCTTCTCTCCGGGACGCAGAATGAATTCCTCCTTGCCCGCGATATCTGCGCCGAGGACGCTTTTTTCATTCTGATAAAGCTGGAAGAAGTCGGCGCCGTTGAAGGCGGCCAGCTCCTTAAGCTGATACACGCGAAGCAACAAAGGCGACGGACGGCCCTCGCCGTCGAGATTGATATCGGGCAGCGCCTCGATCCTCAACTGTACGACGGTGGGCGGTGGTGGAGTCGGTTTGGGCTCATCCGCCGCACATCCCGCGAGGAGAAGAAAGGTTACAAGGATCGGGAGAACTGTGGTTACACGCATTGGGAAGACTCTGGCTGACTCTATAAACGAAGGAAATTCTGGCGTTACACCCTAAATCAGAAGCGTTGTAGGATGGGCACAAATCTGCCGGGTGCAAATTTGAACAGGCGAAGCCTAGCCGAAGGGCGAGCCCCACGGACGGGCGAGTAAAGCATAGCGTGCCCATGGAAGTTGGTGAGCGGTGGGCGCGGCCCAAGGGCCTTTGCCCGTGCAGCGCGGTCTTCTTCCCTCTTTAAGTGATACACCGGCTTTGAGCTTAGCTCTCGATGCCGTGGTCGGCAAGCGGCTGGTATCGTATCCGAACCGCGTTTTGCCTGTCCGGCGTTCGCGTGTAAGCTATCGGCGACTCGATGGAACGAATACAAACGGTTCAGGGAAGGCAGGATGGGCTGAGACCCTGGATCGCTTCGGACATGGCCGGTTTTTCCGGGGGCCTCAGTTTTCCGTCGTTACGATTGTCTATGCTTAATGCCTGACAATCAGGGGCTCAACCGAAGCACGCATCATGGCACTCATCCTCAAAGTTCTCAGCTACAAGGGCGCTCCCGTTCCGGAGGAACCATCCTGCACCTTCGACCAGGAAGGCGGTTCGGTAGGTCGCTCGCCCGACAACCGCTTCGTTTTGCCGGATCCCGACAAGTTCATTTCCCGCAGGCACGGCTCGATCGAGTATCGGAACGGCGTTTACTGTTTCACCGACTTGAGCACGGCGGGCACCTATGTTGTCAATAAAGACCTTCTCCTTCAGCACGACACCGCGCCGCTGTCGAATGGGGACGTACTGAAGATCGGCGAATATGAAATCGCGGTCGTCGAAGTGTCGCTTCCGCCGGCAGAGCCCGAGGAAGCGCCGTTCGGCTTCGATCCGTTCGAAGCTTCGCACGAGGCGCCCGCCGCGCCCGTACCGGAATCTGCAGCTTGGCCCGAGCCGCCGACGTGGGACTCGCCGTTCGATCTTCCTCCGCCGGAACCGGAGAGATCCCAGCCGTCGGGACCGAGTTTCATCGATCAGCCCGACGCATCGCCTTTTCATGACAGTTTTATTCCGCCCGATATCGCTGACAAACCGGAAGAAGCGGCACTGCCCGATTTCGATTTGTCAGACCTGTTGCGTGACCTGGATGCGAGTGAAAGTGGATCGGGGCATTCCACCCTCGCCCCGGAAAGTTGGGAACCGCCGGACGATTTCTTTAAAGGGCTCGATTTGAACGAACTCGGCCCCGGCGCAACCGAATCCGCCGACTCGCATGACTCGATGCCCGAAATCGGACCGCTCGGCGGATTCGAGGAGATGCCGGGTTCTGCGAGAACCGAGAGCGCCGCTCACGGCGGACAAGCGGCGGGATTGCCGCCCGATGCGCCGATACCGCCTCGTGCCAGCGTTCCGCCAGTGGATGACGCACCGGTAGATCTAAGCGGTGCGGCCACGTCGCCGGCCGCTCCGGAACCTGTTTCGGCCGTGCTGCCGGACGGTTCCTCCTCGGTTTCGAAGAGTGCGGCAGACCGCGAGTTGTTCGCGTCTTTTTTGGCCGGTGCCGGAATCGCGCCCGCCACTGGATGGGTGAAGGACGAGGACATGGCGGCGGTCATGAATACCGTGGGCGTTCTGCTCCGCAGCTTCGTCGAGGGCATGATGACCGTCATGCGGGCACGTGCGGAATTGAAAAGCCAATTTCGCGTTTCTGTTACCACCATGCGTCCGGTTGACAATAACCCGCTAAAATTTACCCCGAACGTGGACGACGCGCTCAAGATCATGCTGGCGCGCAACCATCCGGGATTCTCTGATCCCGTCGAGGCGGTGCGGGGGGGATTCGCCGACCTCATGAATCATCAGATGGCCATGACGGCGGGGATTCAGGCGTCGCTGGCGGCGGCCTTGAGGCGGTTCGATCCCCAAGGGTTCGAAAAGCTTTACGAGGATGCCATCGTCTTTCAGAAGAAGGCGAAATGCTGGGATGCCTACGGAAAAGCGTATCCGGAACTGGTCAACGAGATTCTGGAGAACTTTTTCGGAGAGGAGTTCGGGGAAGTTTACGAGCGGCAGATGCGCATACTGCAATCGGCCCGTTCGCGATAAGAAAATACAACAGGAACCGATATGTCCGAATACAGCAGAGTGGTGTGGTCGGAGGGAATGTTTCTTCGTCCGCAGCATTTTCAGCAACACGACCGTTATCTGGAGGCGTTGGTCGACGGCCGGTGCCGCGGTCTGCGACCGTTCGATTGGGGGTTCGGCACGCTGAAGCTCGATCCGCGGCAACTAGCTGTCGGCAAACTGGCGCTGGTTGAAGTGCGGGGCGTTTTTCCCGACGGCACTCCGTTTAATCTGCCGGATGACAACGAGCTTCCCTTGCCCCTGGACGCGCCCGACGACGTCAAAGACAACGTCGTGTATCTGTCGCTTCCCGTTCGGCGCCCGGACTCGGCCGAGATCGACAGCGAAGCGTTCGAGGACAGTTTGGCTCGGTATCGTCTCGGCGAGCGCGAGGTGCGGGACCACAATAGCGGCGCCGACGGACGGTTTCCGGTGCAAATCGGCAAAATGCGCACCCGCTTGATGCTCGAACGGCAGGAGCGCTCCGGCTACGTCTGTCTGGGGGTAGCCCGCATCATCGAAGTTCGCGCCGACAAAACGGTGGTCCTGGACGAGCGATATATCGCGCCGGGCCTCAATTGTTTCGGAACGGGGCTGCTCGGCGGATTCCTCCGGGAACTGCACGGTTTGCTGCATACTCGCGGCGAAGCCCTCGCCGGCCGCGTGGCCGAGGCCGGGAAAGGCGGCGTGGCGGAAATCGCCGATTTCATGCTGCTTCAGATTATCAACCGTTACGAGCCCTTGCTGGAGCATCTGGCCAACACCGCGGCGCTGCATCCCGAGGATTTTTACCGCCTGGCGGTGCAGATGGCCGGCGAATTGGCGACCTTCTATCGTCCGTCCAAGCGGCCGATCGGCTTTCCGGTATACCAGCACGACGATCTGCAGAAATGTTTCACGCCTGTGATGGAGGAGTTGCGGCAGCTCCTCAGCATGGTGTTGGAGCAAAACGCCATTCAAATCCCGCTCAGCAAGCCGAAGTTCGGGGTATACGGCGCGAAACGGCCGGACCTCAAACTTCTGGAGAATGCCGTTTTCGTTCTCGCCGCCAATGCGCAGGTACCGCCGGAATTTCTGCGCAACCACTTCCCTCCCCAGGTCAAGATCGGGCCGGTGGAGGAAATCCAGCAACTGGTGCGGTCGGCGCTTCCGGGAATTTCCGTACATCCCTTGCCGGTGGCTCCCCGTCAGATTCCCTATCACGCCGGCTTCTCCTATTTCGAACTCGACAAGCAAAGCGAGCTGTGGAGAAAAATGTCGGTTTCCGGGGGATTCGCGATCCATATCGGCGGCAATTTTCCGGGACTCGAACTGGAATTGTGGGCGATCAAGAAAACCTGACGCCAATGCACGCCGCCCGTGAACTGAATCCGACATCCCATCCTGCCGAGTGCATTTTTTGTTGCCATATGGCGGGTTAAATGTTCGAAAACTCGACTAAGGTGCCGCTAAGCGCGGCGATGGTTTCAGAGCGGGGAGCCGCCCCGCACGCGGGGTACGCTGCGAAGTCCGTCCGTGGACCTCGCCTTTCGGGCCAGCGTACCGCTGTCCCAATTCGCTCCCGGCGAATTGGTCTTTGCGTGGCCAAAAGAAAGGAACCAAAGACAAATCGGCCGGGAGCCGATTTGGGCGCCAAGGGCGCGCGAAGCGCGAGCGCCAGGGACGGTGCGAGCCCAAAGGCCACCCGGCGAGCACCCTTATCCTGCGCGTTTCACCCGGCACCGGGGGCGACCGAAGGCACTTCCGTGTGCCTCGGTCGCCGCACGCGATCCATCGCGTGCTCCTTTGGACAATTCCGGTGCCGGGCTCCAATGCTCGGGGGCGCTCGAACGGGACCAAGAAGACGTGTAGCACCCGCTACCGCGGGCACTACACCAAAGCAGAAAACGCCTTAGCCGTCCAGGAAAAGCCAAAGTGAATTCAGACGATCCCTTCGCACCCTTCGACGACGAAGACAAAACCGTAATACGGCCGACGCCCGGCGGGCGTCGCCGTGCCACGCCCGCTGCGGCGGCACCGCCACCCGAACCGCCTCCGATCCGGGTGCCCGACGTGCAACTGGATGCGCGCCGGCAAGCGGTATACGGCGAAAATCCGGTGGTGACGGCGGCGCTGTCGCTGCTCTCCCTGGTTTCCCGGCTGCGCAGCACGGCGGTCCATCAAGCGGTGGCCGAGCTTCAGCAGCAACTGGTCAGCGAACTGCGCGGTTTCGAAAACCGGGTGCTGCGGCAAGGGGTCACACAGGAGCATGCGCGCATCGCCAGCTACGCGCTCTGTACCTTGCTGGACGAGACAGTTCTGAACACGCCTTGGGGCGCGCAAAGCAACTGGGGGCACCAAAGCCTTTTGGTGATCTTCCACAAGGAAGCCTGGGGCGGCGAAAAGTTCTTCCAGTTTCTCGAGCATTTGGCGCGCCAGCCGGCCCAAAATCTGAACCTGATCGAGTTGTTCTGGCTGTGTTTGAATCTCGGCCTCGAAGGCAAGTACCGCATCGTGCAGAACGGCGCAAGCCAATTGGAGCGCGTGCGCAGCGAGCTGTATCAGCTGATTCAGCGCCTTCGAGGAGATTTCGAGCGGGATTTGTCGATTCGTTGGCAGGGGCTCAAGGACGTACGCAACCCGATCGTCCGCTACGTGCCGATCTGGGTGATCGCGGCGGGTGCCGCGGCGTTGCTCGTTCTGGTCTATTTGGGCTTCGCCTTTGCCGTCAATTCCGCGTCGGACCCCGTCGCCCGCGATCTGTTCGCTTTGGCGAAAGACGAGGTGAACCTTCCGGTTCAAAAGGTCGCGACGCCGGCACCCGTACCGGCACCGAAACCGGTCTCGAAGACGGAAAGATTCAAACCCATACTGGCTTGGGAGATTTCCCGGAATATGGTGGAAGTGGTGGACGATCGAATCTTGCGGATTCGGAATTCCTTTGACTCGGCCAGCGATCGCGTTAAGCCGGAGTTCGTTCCGATGTTGGCCAAGATCGCCAAGGAACTGGAGTCCGGCGGCGACGGCGCCCTGGTCACCGGCCATACGGACAACAAGCCCATCTTTTCCGCCCGCTTTCCGTCCAACTTCGAATTGTCGACCTCCCGCGCCAAGCACGTCGCGGAACTTCTGGAGACCTCCGCCGCCTTGCAGGGCAGGATTCGCTTCGAAGGGCGGGCCGATTACGAACCGCTGGTTCCGAATGACTCGGCCGAGCACCGGGCCATCAATCGGCGCGTGGACATCCTGATCCAGTGAGGCAAGTCGTGAAAGGCGTTATCAATTTCTTGAAAAAAAAATGGGTAATTCAGGCGATCGGGATGATCGCCCTATGCGCCTTGATCTGGTTCGTCGGCCCATTGATCGGGATCGCCGGTTCAGAACCCTTGGCGTCCGAATGGGCTCGGGGCTTGACCATGGCCGTGGCGGTCGTGGTCTGGGTGATCTGGCGTTTGGTGGCGGAAATCCGGGCGGGACGCAAGGAGCAGCAACTGGTGAAGGATCTCGCCGCACCGGGCGAGGGTGGCGAGGGAAAATCCGCCGAAGCGGTGGCGGCCGACGAGAATATCGAACTGCTGACCGAGAATTTCACGAAGGCTCTGAAACTGCTGCGCGAAACCCGAGGCGACAAGCAGCACCTGTACGAGCTGCCCTGGTACGTCATCATCGGCCCGCCGGGTTCGGGCAAGACGACGGCTTTGTTGAATTCGGGGCTGAAGTTCCCCCTGGCCGACCGGCTGGGCTCGCAGCCCATCCGCGGCGTCAGCGGCACGCGGAATTGCGAGTGGATGTTCACCGACGAGGCCGTACTGATCGATACCGCCG
The DNA here is from genome assembly GCF_039794385.1 of Methylocaldum sp. Taxonomy (NCBI): domain Bacteria; kingdom Pseudomonadati; phylum Pseudomonadota; class Gammaproteobacteria; order Methylococcales; family Methylococcaceae; genus Methylocaldum; species Methylocaldum sp. The sequence goes on from NZ_JBDIVO010000211.1 coordinate 6,832, forward strand.
GTCGGTACACCACTCAGGAGAGCTATCAGGCGGTAGATGCGGCGGAATGGGGCGGCTTTCTCAAACTGCTGAAGCAACACCGTCCGCGCCGGCCGATCAACGGGGTACTCGTGACCCTGAGCCTCTCGGATTTGCTCCAGCACACCGAGGAAGAACGCGCTTTGCATGCCAAGGCGATCCGTCAGCGCGTCCAGGATCTGTATTCGACACTGGGAATCCGATTCCCCGTCTACATGCTGTTCACCAAGTGCGATTTGGTCGCGGGATTCAACGATTTCTTCGCCGACCTCACGCAGGAAGAGCGCGCTCAGGTTTGGGGCGAAACCTTCCCGGCGGAGGATTTCAAGCAGCCGGTGGATGTATTGGCCCGGTTCTCGTCCGGCTACGACGAACTGCTTCAGCGCTTGAATAGGCGCATGCAGAGCCGCATCCAGGAGGAGCGCGACGTACAGCGGCGCAGCCTGATTCTCGATTATCCGCAGCAGATGGCGCTTTTGAAGCCGGCAATGGAGAAGTTTCTCGAAGACGCTTTCGGCGCGAACCGCTACGAGGTCCGTCCGCTGCTGCGCGGCATTTATCTGACCAGCGGCACCCAGGAAGGAACGCCGATCGACCGGGTGATGGGCATACTCGCCGCCACGTTCCGGCTCAACCGCCAGGCGACGCCGATCTTCAGCGGAAGGGGAAAGAGCTTCTTTCTCACCCGCCTGCTTAAGGAGGTCATCTTTCAGGAAGCCGACTTGGCGGGCCTCGATCCCCGCGTCGAGCGGCGCCGGCGTCTGATACAGGCCGGGGCTTACGCATCGGTGCTGGTCCTGACCCTGGGCTGCATCATCCTTTGGCTGGTGAGTTACCAGCGAAATACCTCCGCAATCGAGCAGGTGGAGAAAGAAATCGAACGCTACCGTGCGGCTCGCATCGATGGGAGCGATTGGCAATCGAGCCTCCGGACCTTGATTCCCAAGCTCGATCCGTTGCTGGCGATCAACGACATCTACGAAAATTCCGGCCGGTTGGCGCATTTCGGGCTTTATCAGGGCGAAAAAATCCAGCTCGCGGCGAATCATGCCTACGAGCACTGGCTCAGGGATTATTTCCTCCCGGTCAACCTTCAGCGCCTGGCGCAGCGCATGACAGGCCCGGAAGCTTCCAACCCCGATATTCTTTACGAACTTCTGCGGGTCTATCTCATGCTCGGCCAGCCGGATCGCATGGACGCCAAGATCGCAGCGCCCTGGATTCGCAGCGATTGGGAAAGCCGTTTCGGCACCGAACCCGATTTGCTCGCCCGATTGAATCTCCACCTCGACAATCTTCTCAAGTTGCGGCTCGATCCTCAGCCCATGGATGAAGCTCTGGTCGCCGGCGTGCGAGCGAAGCTTTCGCAAGTTCCTCAGACCATTCAGCTCTACGCCCGTTTCAAGAACGAAGCGCTACTGGATCGTTCTCACGATTTCAAGCTCGACTCCGCGCTCGGGCCCGACGGCGCGCGGGTGTTCGTCGCGGCGGACGGACGGGATATCGGGACGCTTTCAGTGCCGGGCTTGTTTACGGCTTACGGTTATTCCGAGCTGTTTCTCAAGAAAAGCTTCGATTTCGTCAAGGACGCGGTGACCGAGAACTGGGTGCTCGGCAAGCAGGCGAATGTCGACCTGACCGAAATTCAACGCTTGCACGGCGATTTCAAGACACTTTATCTAGCCGATTACCAGAAGGCGTGGAGCGGTCTTCTAGATAGCATCAAGCTGCGCCGACCCAAGGACATCAATCAGACGATCGAGTGGCTGGACATATTGTCCCGCCCGACCAC
>NZ_JBDIVO010000212.1:0-8609 GCF_039794385.1 Methylocaldum sp.
CTACTCGCCAGTGCTCGTACAGTAGGTTTAAAAATGCACTAGCTGCGCAGCGCTCGCCGGTGAAATGACGGACAGCACGGCGACGCCGCGTCACTCGAACCGCCAAGCCGATGCCATATCAAATCTTCGAGCGCCTGAGGAATCTCTTCCGCGGATGATGTGCCGGCACAAAACCCTCCAGTAGAATTTTTCTCTGTCAAGATAACAATTCACGTTGCGCGAAATTTCCTACTATTTTTATAGTTCTTTAACGGAAAGCGCCGATTCGGTTTTTGTCGAGCAGACGCGAGAAGCCGGGAGCGGACAGCTTGGAAAGCCGCGGGCTGGTCGCTACGTCAAACGTGATAGCACGCCATGTTTCTCTACGGTAAGGTCGGGAATATGATTGGCGCAGCCCGTGGTAACGCTTGGTGCTGCGTTATGGGTTGGGACAACGACTGTTCGACGGCGATAGCGGAGAGAACGCTGGCGCCGACGGCACAATGAACGACTATAAAGAATAACAATGAACGATAACAATTTGGCTCTGCCGCGTGCCGCCGAAGGCTATGCTTTTCCGCAGCCGGACAACCGAAATAGGCCAGGCTTGATCCGATCAGCGATATGAACGCCGAGCCAGACGCTTCGCAGCCGTTAACTCGCATTCCAATCGACGATCCGGACTTCCGGGTCTTATTCGAATCTGCGCCGGGCCTTTATCTTGTGCTGACTCCGGACCTCCGTATCGCAGCCGTCAGCGACTCCTATGCGCGTGCCACGATGACGCAACGGAAGGAGATTATCGGCCGCGATATTTTCGAGGTCTTCCCGGACAACCCCGAGGACCCTGACGCCACTGGCGTACGCAACTTGAGAGCCTCCCTGCAGCGTGTGCTGCGGAACCGTACGGCGGATGTCATGGCGGTGCAGAAATACGATATCCGTATACCAGAGGAGGAAGGCGGCGGGTTTGCCGTGCGCTACTGGAGCCCATTCAACTCCCCCGTGCTGAGCGCGGACGGCTCGGTCGCCTACATCATCCACCGAGTGGAGGACGTCACCGAACTCGTCCGGCTCAAACAGCAGGGAATCGAGCAGAGCCGGCTCACCGAGTCGCTGCGTGAACAAGTTTTGCGGATGGAAGCGGAGATTTATGCCCGGGCCAAGGACACGGCCGAGGCGGCACAGCGCGAAAGCGAGGCGCGAGCCCAGCTGATTTTCGATACCTCGCCTTTGGCCATGCTCGTCGTCGATAGCGGCGGACAAATCGTCCAAGCGAACGGGCGTGCCGCCGAGCTCTTCCGCTGCCCGTCCGAAAAGCTGATCGGACGTCCGATGGACGTCCTTATACCCGAACGTTTTCATGTTCGTCATCAGATGCTCGCTTCGGAGTATTTCCGCCATCCGGAGCCGCGCGCCATGGGCAAGGGCCGCGATCTGCACGCTGTCCGGGCCGACGGGGAAGAGTTTCCCTGCGAGGTGAGCTTGGGGCCGGTGGCCATTGGCGGGGAGCTCCATGTGATCGTCAGTGTCGTCGATATCACCCTGCGCAAGCGGGCCGAGGAAGAAATCCGCCTCCTCAATGCCGATCTGGAGCGACGGGTCGAGGAGCGTACGGCCGAACTCCAGGCCGCCAACCAGGAGTTGGAGAGTTTCGCCTACGCCGTCTCTCACGACCTCCGCGCGCCTCTTAGGGCTATGAGCGGATTCAGCCAGGCCTTGATGGAGGATTACGGCGAGCGCCTGGAAGGCGAAGCCCGCGTCTATCTGGATCAAATCATGCTCGCCAGTCGTCGCATGGGCGAACTGATCGACGGCCTGCTCCAACTTTCGCGCTGCACCCGCGGTGAGTTGGGGCGTGACCCGGTGGATCTTTCCGCGCTTGCGGAACGCATCCTCGCCGAGTTGACTCGTGTGGAACCGGCCCGCCGGGTGGAATGGTGCGTAGAACCGGGCCTTTTCGCTCGGGGCGATGCTCGAATGATCGAAGTGGTTCTGAGAAATCTCATCGGCAACGCCTGGAAATACACCGCCGGCACCGATACGCCGATGATCCGGGTGTATGCCGAGCAAGCCTCTGAAGGCGAGTATCGGCGATTTTATGTGGCAGACAATGGCGCCGGTTTTGACATGGCCCACGCCGGCAAACTGTTTCAGCCGTTCCAGCGGCTGCACCGGCAAGAGGAATTTCCGGGTCTGGGCATAGGCCTGGCCACGGTCCAGCGCATCGTTCATCGTCACGGTGGCACGATTGACGCCGTTTCTGCTCCGGGCCAGGGCGCTACCTTCCGTTTTTCGCTACCGGCCGTGGGCCGCGGAGACGAGGAAATTCGATGAAAGCCAAGACGATTCTGCTGGTGGAGGACAACGCTCAGGACGAGATGCTGACCCTGCGCGCGCTGCGCAGGGTCAATCTGGCCAATCAGGTGGACGTGGTACGCGATGGCCAGCAGGCGCTGGATTATGTGTTCCGGGAGGGCGAATTCGCGACACGCGAAGGTCCCGACTTGCCCACGGTGGTTTTGCTGGATCTCAACCTGCCCAGAATCGGAGGTCTGGAAGTGCTGGAACGGCTGCGTGCCGATCCGCGTACCCGTCTGGTGCCGGTGGTCATCCTCACGTCCTCCGACGAGGAGAGAGACCGCTTGGGCAGCTACGAACACGGTGCCAATAGTTTCGTCCGCAAGCCCCTGGATTTCACCGAATTCGCAGAAACGGTGGCGCGCCTCGGGGTTTACTGGCTAGCCACGAACGAACCGCCATGGGGTTGACGAGACCGTGACCGCGCCGCTAAACCTTCTGGTCATCGAAGATAGCGAGACCGACTTCCTCTTGATTCAGCGCCAGCTGCGGCTTCACGGGTTGACCGCCAGCTGTCGGCGAGTTGTGAGCTGCGGAGAACTGAACCAGGCCCTGGAGGAAGAGAGCTGGGATGCCGTGTTATCCGACTACAGCGTACCCGGCCTGGATTTCGAAGCGAGTCTCAGGCTCATACAGGAACGGCTGCCCGATTTGCCGGTGATCCTGATCTCGGGAAGTATCGGCGAAGAGAGAGCGGTCGAACTCCTGAAACAGGGCGTTTGGGACTTCGTCCTCAAGGACCGTCCGGGCCGTCTCGGGCCGGCCATAGAGCGCAGCTTGCGCGAGATGGAGGAGCGGCGTGTGCGGCATGCCGCCGAGATGGCCCTGCGCGAGAGCGAACTGCGTTTTCGCCGGATGGCGGAAACGATAGGCGAAGTGTTCTGGCTGAGCTCGCCGGATTTCCGGTCCGTTCTTTACGTGAGCCCCGCATTCGAACAGGTCTGGGGACGACCCTGCGCCGAACTGTATGCGAATCCCAAGCTTTGGCTGGAGGCCGTGCATGCCGAGGATTCCCGGCAAGTCTTGCGTGCCTTGGAAGAGCTGGCCCATGGCCAGCGCTACGACATTCAGTACCGCATCAACCGTCCCGACGGCACGGTGCGCTGGATCAACGACCGCAGCTACGCGCTGTGCGACGATGCCGGCAAGGTCATCCTGACCTCGGGCGTGGCCTCGGACATCACGGAGCAACGCCAGGCGGAGGAGCGGCTGCGTCAGGCGGCCACCGTATTCACCAGCACTCAAGAGGGAGTGATCATTACCGACCTCGATGGCAACATCCTCACGGTCAACCCGGCTTTTACCATGATCACCGAATATACCGAGGCGGAGGTTTCGGGCAAGAACCCGCGCCTTCTGCAATCGGGCCACCATAGCCGCTCGTTCTACCAAGCCATGTGGCACGCCATCCGCACCACCGGCTCCTGGCAGGGGGAACTCTGGAATCGGCGCAAGGGCGGCGAAATCTATCCGGAGTGGCTCAACATCAGCACGGTACGCAACGAGCAAGGCGAGGCGGTCAATTACGTGGGAGTGTTTACCGACATCACCCACCTCAAGCGTTCGGAAACCCAACTGGAATACCTAGCTCATTACGACCCGCTGACCGGCTTGCCCAATCGGCTTTTGCTCCTCTCCCGCCTGAACCATGCCCTGGAGCGCGCCAGGCGTGATAGGAGTCGCGGCGCCGTACTGTTTCTCGACCTTGACCGGTTCAAGAACGTCAACGACAGCTTGGGGCACGCCACCGGCGACGAACTGTTGCAACTCGCCTCGCAGCGCATGCGCGAATGCCTGCGCGAGACCGATACCGTGGCCCGCTTGGGCGGCGACGAATTCGTCGTGGTGCTGGAAGAACTGTCCGATCCCGAGAACGCCGCGAGCGTGGCTCATCACCTGATCGACCGGCTCAGCGCGCCCTTCGTGCTGTCCGGCGGACAGGAGGTTTACATCGGCGCCAGTCTCGGTATCGGCATTTTCCCCGACGACGGCGATGATGCCGATCGGCTCATCCAATACGCGGATGCGGCGCTCTACCAGGCAAAAGACAGCGGTCGAGGGACATATCACTTCTATACCGAGTCGTTGACCACGTCCGCCAACGAGCGGCTCGCTCTGGAAACCCGGCTGCGCCACGCGCTGGACCGGGATGAATTCGTCTTGCACTATCAGCCGCTGGTGACGCTGACGGATGGCCGGATCTTCGGCGTGGAGGCCCTGTTGCGCTGGCAGATTCCCGACCAGGGTCTGCTTTCCCCCAATCGTTTCATTCCCTTGGCGGAAGAAACCGGCCTCATCGTGCCGCTGGGCGAATGGGTACTGCGCACGGCCTGCAGGTGCATGAAAGCCTGGCTGGATGCCGGTCTGCCGCTGGAAATGCTGGCGGTCAATCTCTCGCCGCGCCAGTTCCAGCAGGGCGATCTTCACGAACGCATCCGTGCCATCCTGGCCGAAACCGGCCTGCCGTCCCATCACCTCGAACTGGAAATCACCGAAACCGCCCTCATGGAGGATGGCCCGGAGAACGAGGCCAAACTGGCGGCCCTCAAGGACCTCGGCGTCCGGATTGCGATCGACGACTTCGGTACAGGCTACTCGTCGCTGGCCTATCTGAAGCGCTTCCCCATCGACAAGCTCAAAATCGACCAAAGCTTCATGCGGGACATTCCTCAAGATACGTCCAACATGGAAATCGCCGCCGCCATCATCGCCATGGCGCGGAACCTGAAACTGGAGGTGCTGGCCGAGGGAGTGGAAGCGGAAGCCCAGCTAGCTTTCCTGAAGCGCCACGGCTGCGACGTCGCCCAGGGCTATTTATTCGGCCGCCCGATGACAGCCGATACGATGCAAGCCATTTTGGAAGCGGCCATGGCGAACCGATGAATGGCATTCACTCGCTTATGGGTGCGCTGGAACTGCTCAAAAACTTGGCTAGAGCCGGTTTCTCGGTTTGGTGTAGCGCCCGCTGTTGTAGGTCGGGAATCCTTCCCAATCGCAAACGGTCGCTTTAGTCGCGACCCTTCCCGACAGCAACTGTCCGGCCAGCGGGTTTGTCGGCAACGGATTGCCGACCTACGATTCTTTCGGCTTCCATTTTAGGGGGTGGAGCGGTCTCCCATGCTATGTCGCTATATTGTGGTGAAAAATGCTCTAAAGCCGGTTTCCCGGCGAGGAAGTGTGGTTTCCAGCGAGGCCGAATTCCGGAAAAATTACGGAAACGCTAAAGAAGTTGGTTCAGTTCGTGCCCTTCGTCTGGACGCATGAGGGGAGTCGATGAGCTCACCACGAGCCGAATCAACACCTTACCGTTTGTCCCGATCCTGAAGAAGGACCTGATCAGAGCTTTCTTACCGATGCGTTCACGCCCGCAAGACCACCCGAACGCGCGGACTCTTCGCCGGGAACGTTTTCGGTGAATCGTGTCGATCGCGATCAGCCGATCGGTTCAGCAATAACGGCTGGCATATTCTTGCAGAGCGCCGGGGCCAAGACGCCGGTGCAGTTGTTCGCCCACGCCGAGCATCAGCGCGCGCCAATAAGGAGCATCGCCTTCGGTCGCTGCCGCTTTGCAGCTGCGCGCGTTGTGCAGAGCTTCGAACAATTGATCCACGCTCATCTCCGGCAGGCTCGCCAGAAAAGCGCGAAGCCGGACTTGCTGCTCCGGTGTCATCTCGGATTCCTCACAAAACCGCCGTCCGGAAATTCATCACGCGTCGAGATCCAGGCCGTCTTCTTCGGCTAGTTCCACGCCGGTGACGCAAACATCGCCGTCATCGACGATCAAAGGCACGGCTGTGAGCTGCTTGCCTTGGCAGGGTCCAATGAAACAGTGCCCGCTATCGATGTCGAACTGGGCGTGATGTTGGCCGCAGGTCAGAAAGTTGCCATCTTCATCCATGAACTGCCCCGGTACGGTATCCAGCCGGCTGCCGGCATGAGGGCAGACATTTTCAAATCCAAAAAAACGGTTGCCCTTGCGCGTAATCAGAATCGGCCAGGGTTTTACCTCGCCGGTCTCGGTTCGCACGGCCAGCCAAAAGCCCCGCGCCTGTTCTTCGTCTATTTCCGTCGTACGGCAAACTACAAATAGCTCATTCATATCGCACACCCAAGATTGAGGATCGGACCGAAGCGCCGCGCACAGGATCTCGGCGGACGTTACGCCCATGAGCCATCAAGCAATTCCGGTACCAGGATTAAACCGATACAAACTGCTCGATTTTTCACCATCTCGCGGGCCTTTGCCGATATCCGAAGAAAGAAGAGTGATGGAAACCCGACAATGTTTGTCGTGAACGTGCCGATCGGCACCGAATCGTTTGGAGAAACGGTCACAGGTCGATAGCGGCAAGAATCGGGTTCAAGCAAGGCGCGTCGCAATTACTTCCGCGCTTCCGAAATTGTTCCAGTACCACCCCGGCACATCGTTCGCGAAACAGTACAGCCGCCCTGCGGCTTCGGCGGTGTACCGACAGCTTTCCCCGATAACAAATGCCGTCTGGCCGTTCCGGTCCAAGGCTCCGCAGAGAGCGAACCATTTCTCGCGTGGAAGACGCAGCGACGACCCCAACTTGTTCTGATAAGACAAACCGGAGTACCCGGCGGGGCCGCAGGAAATGAAGAAATCCGTCCATGTTCTCCGAGCGGAAAACTGATAAATGCCACCCGCGGCGAGATCGATGCCGCTGTCGTTCCAGAACGATCTAGCGCGGACGGAAAAGGATTTCTGATCGCCGACATTCATCGTGAAATCTCCTGTCCATTGAGTTTCCCGACGTGCAAGCCAGCTCGCGCGAAGAGACCGGCCGGCGAAACTGCAGGATTCGTTTCATGGAACCTAGGACCGCCGCCACACGCTGGCCAGCCAGGGCTGCGCCGGTCGAGGCAATCCGGCGGGCCGGAAATAGTGTTCGAGCTCCACGAATCCCGCAGCGGTCATCCGCTGACGCCACCCGTCCAGGTCATAGTAAGCGCCGTAGCGTCCGCTGCTCCAGCCTTCCTCGTTGGTACCGCGCGGATTGGAGCTGAAAAGGACGCCGCCCGCCTTCAGTGCGGCATGCAATTGACCGAGTACCCTCGGCAGTTCCTGGGATGGAACATGAAACAAGCTCGCATTGGCAAATACGCCATCAAAGGAACTTTTCGGAAGGTCGAGTTGCAGGAAATCCTGTTGCCACACCTCGCAACCGGTATCCTCCCTCGCCATGGCCGCAAAGCGCTCCGCCCCCTCCACGCCTACAGCTATGTGTCCGCGCCTGGCGAATTCCTTGAGATCACGCCCCGGCCCACAGCCGAAATCGAGGATTCTGAAGGGCGGGTCCCCTTCGATATGGCGCAGCAGCGCATCAATGTTCTGGCTGACGTCGTGATTCCGCGTTCCCTCCCGAAAATCTTCCGCATGCCGGTTATAGTGCGCCAGTGTCAGGGTTACGATCTTGTTCAGATCGTCGGGCAGTAGCTTCATGGTCGATCAGTGAGTGGGAATTTCCGATCCCAGTGTATAGCACTTCGGCGGTCGTCTTAAGACGCAATGTCCTTCGAGCGCGGCAGGGAGACGAACCGGCACAGTAGAAGCTTCGCTTTCTCCGGAAGTTGTCGCCGATGCTGACCCTCGGGGTCATGCGAATGCCGATTTGTACGGTGCCGGTGACGACCTCGGGCGGTTGAGGAAGCTCTCGGCGGTTGTCCCGAAATGCGGGAAGATGAGGCGAACCGGTCTTGTCCGACCAGCAGGACGGAATCAGGGGCGATAAATAATCGTGTTGTAGTAATACTTCGCGATTTCCGTCCATTTCACGTCCTCTAAAAAATCGGAAGAGTTGAGTTCCGAAAAGGTCGTAAATCCTTCTTTCTCCCGGTAAGCGCGAAATTCGTCTTCATTCAACGGCACAGCAAGCTCGGTATTGGTCACTTCGATGTACCAGCGTCCTTTCCCCGTTCTCCAAACGAGCATGACGTGCTCGATGTTCCCGCGCGCCGCATCGTTCGTCTTTAGGACGACCGCTCGAAACGGAAGATTGAGCGCTTCACCGACCGCGAGATAGAGCGTTACCAGCGTATCGCAATCCAGCGATTTTTCATCCAGTCCTTGAGACAACAGGTATTGCGGAGCCGTGTGATTTATCAGGCGAAGATACAGGATATGTTTGATGACATCGGCTAAACGCTGGACGTCCTTTTTGTCGGGATTATTGAGATTAATCCCGGAAGAAACCTCCTTTTTCACATCCTCGATAAAATTATCGATGCTTCTGTAATGGTCTGGCTCT
>NZ_JBDIVO010000213.1:0-8579 GCF_039794385.1 Methylocaldum sp.
CGGTGATGTGGTTGGCGTCCGAGGTCAGGCCGTAGGAAACGAACTCGGCAAGGATCGGCGCCTTGCGCCGCAAGGCGTAATCCATGTCCTCCAATACCAGTACCGCCGCCGCCTCGCCGAGGACGATACCGTCCCGGTTCAGATCGAACGGCCGACTCAGCGTCGGACTCAAGGCGCCGAGCGCGTTGAAACCGGACAGGGTCACGTAGGAGGCCGCCTCGACTCCGCCGGCGAGCATCACGTCGGCATAGCCCTCGCGGATGAAATCGGCGGCGTAGCCCAAGGCGGTGGCGCCGGACGAGCAGGCCGTCATGATGCTGCTGCGCGGCCCCTGGAAACCGAAATAGGCGGCCACCACATTGCCGGCGTTGTCCGGATTGGTGGTGAGCAACCGGGACGGGCGCCTCGGTTCATGCCGAATGGCGCGGGTCACATAGGCTTCCGTGTCGGCGACCGCTCCGCCGCTCCCGAGAATAACGCCCGTTCCGGCGCGAACTACCGAATTGGCCGGGAGGCGCGCCGAATCCACGGCTTCCTGGGCGGCGGCCAGGGCATACAGATCGACCGACGAATAGTGCTTTCTCGCGCGGCTTCCGATACCCGCCGGGACCTCGAATCCCTCGATCTTGCCGAGCTGATTCGAGGCGAAGCCCTCGGTGTCGTGCCAGCGGTTCTCCTTCACCCCCGAGCGGCCGAGCCGGAGCGAGGCTTCGAACTGGCTGGCGTTATTGCCGATCGGGCTGACTATCCCTATGCCCGTGATAGCGATGCGTTTCATGGATACTCCCCTGCGGACTTAACCGGTAGCTTGTGGCGAGCTCAGGCTTTTGCCGCGATCAGCTGACCGATGTGGTCGGCCAGAGTGTTGAGGGTACGGAAGTGGGCTTGCACCTCCTCGTCCTGTTTCAGCTTCACGCCGAAGGTCTGTTCCACGCCGAGCACGATGTCGATCACGTCGATGGAGTCGATGTTCCATCCTTCCGGATCGAACAATCCGTCATCGTCGCCCGCATTGATCGCGGCGATATCCATGTTCAGGCGGTCAGCGAAGATGTTTTTCAGTTCGGTCTTGATTTGCTCGTTTTGCATGGCTTTTTTCCTCGTTTGGGGTTAAGAGTATTAGAAGACAGTCAATGGGTCTCTTTTTCGAACGCGTTCAACAGCTTTCGAATCGGCGGAATCGCGCGGAGCCTTCTGATCACCCGATGCCACGGCACCGGCGCGATCATCCGCGTCAGAACGGAAGACTTGAAGGACAGGGTTCTCGGGATGATGGCGTGCTCGGGACACGACTGCGAACACAATCCGCAGCCGATGCATTCGGTCGAAATGGCCACTGAGTCCAGCCGAGCGGTTTGTCGGTCCCAGGACGGCACGATGGCCGGGCAATCGACCTTCAGGCATTCCCCGCACTGGGTGCAAAGATCGGTTTTGATCGTGTACCGGTAATTGGTCGGCCCTTTCCGCGGCAATCCCTGCACGCAGTCGCCTTTGACCACCATGACGGACAGGCGGTCGGACGCCAGGAAGGCATCCAGGGTGGATTCCAGCTGATCCACGTCCAAGGCATCGACGACGGCGAATTCGGGCACGCCCAGTGCGTGTAACAGGCGCTCCCAATCGTCACGCTTGAGCGGCCGATTGGTGAGCTGGAAGCCGGTCATGGCCGTTCCGGCATTGTCCAGGATTAGGATGGTTCCCGGTATCTTCGCCGTCACGGCGGTCAGTAGCGACGGGATGCCGGAATGAAAGAAGGTCGAATCCCCGATCACGGCGATGCAGGAGCGCGCCGCCTCCGGACCCATGGCGGCAAGGTAGCCCTGCAGGATGCCGAGGCTTGCCCCCATGCACAGATTCGCATGCAGCGCTCCATGGGGTTCCAGCGCACCCAAGGTGTAGCAGCCGATGTCGCCGACCACATAAAGATCGCGCTTGCCCAGCGTATAAAAGATCCCGCGATGAGAGCAGCCGGCGCAAAAACCGGGGGGGGCGGGGCGGCAGCGGAAGTCCGGAGTGGCTTTCCGGCGTCGTAACCTGGTGCCGGATCGGGATGACTTTTCGCTTGTGGCCGATCCGTTCCTGCAGACGTTCCGCGATCTCCGGGATGTCCGGACTCTCGAGATGTTTAAGGGAAAATTCGCCGACCCCGTCGAAATGGGGACGCGCGGCGACGTTGACGCCCAGGGCGCGGATGCGCTGTTCCAGGAAGCGGCTCGATTCCTCGACCACCAGAATGCGGTCGCAGCGGGCGGCGAACTCCAGGATCGCTTCTTCATTCAAGGGGTAGCTCATGCCGGCCTTCAAAATCGGCGCCCGTCCCTCGAACAGTTCGCGGACGGCATGATAGGGAAAGCCCGTCACCACGATGCCGTAGGGATATTTTTCCAGGCGTTCGGCCGGCATCAGGGTTTGCATGAACCACCGGCTCCAGTGTCCGTTGGCCAAGCGGTCGATTCTCCGCACCAGATCCTTGTGCCGGGCCGGGACGAATGCCGGCAGCAACAGGTACTTCTCTATCGGGGCGGCGAAGCCCAGATTCGGGAGAACTTGGCGTCTCGCTCCCATCACCGTTCTGGATGTGCCGTAGCAGATCGGGGTCGTAACCCTCACCACGACGGGGACGTCGAACTGCTCGCTGATTTCGAAAGCGAGTCGCGGAAAGATCAGCGCCTCGTCGATATCGGAAGGTTCGAGCACGGGGACGTGCGCCGCCTGGGCAAGCTGCCTGGTGTCCTGCTCGTTCTGCGAGGCCTTGGCGCCCGGATCGTCGCCGACGACGATGACCAGTCCGCCGCGGGTGCCGGTGTAGGCGACGTTGAAGAACGGATCGGCCGCCACGTTCAAGCCCACGTGCTTCATCACCGCCAAGGCGCGCTGCCCGGCATGGGCGGCGCCGATGGCCGCCTCCAGGGCGACCTTCTCGTTGGCCATCCATTGGGTCTTGATTTCGGGAAAGCGCAGGAGGCCTTCCACGACCCCGGTGACCGGCGAGCCGGGATACGAACCCACGAACGCGGCACCCGCTTCCCATGCGCCGCGCGCAACCGCCTCGCAACCGTTGAGAAATGCCATGTTCAAGCCCTCGCTTCGGATCGCTTCGTCTTGCGCAGATGGTCGACGTACCGCACCGGGGTATCCGGGGCGTTCCATCGGGCTATCTGGCTCAATACCCGGCTGGGACCGACTTCCACAAATTCGCGGTAGTGCTCCGAACGGAGATTTCGAACCAGTTGTTGCCACAACACGGTTTGGCATGGCTGGCGCGTAAGCGTGGCGAAAACTTGATCGGCGGACAGCAGCCGCTCGCCGGTGATATGCGACCACAAGGCATGTACCGGCGCAGCCACGGTCAAGCCCAGTTCGGCAGCCCGCGCGGCGACTATTTCGGCGACGCGCCACATGCGGATCGAGTGGAAGGGGATACGGGCATCGATGTCGTCCCGGCGAATCAATGTCCCCTCAAGAGTGCGGCACAGCTGCTCGATGTCTTGTTCGCTCCCGTACACCACGATCTGGTAAGCGCTGTTGATCGCGAGCACTTCCACGGAGAAACGGTGGGCGAGACTATGGGCCCCGATGGGGGTGTTGGTGGTGATGACCGAGATTTTTCCGGTGTTCTCCGCGAATTCGTCCCAAGCGACGCTGAACATCGCCTGAAGCCAACGGAACGACATTTCCTCGGTCAATGAACAGGCAGCCACGGCTGCGGCGTAAAAACCCAGGCTATGGCCGCAACAGCCGTAGTTCGCGTCGGGGCTGGATTGCCGTACGACGCGCCACCACAGGAGGTTGAGAGCGTGTATCCGCAGCTGGTGCAGGTTTTCGCGCTCCCGATCGCTAGCTCCGTGCTCGGTACCGAGATCGCAGCCGACCAGCTCGCTCCAAGCGGCCAGGAGCTCTTCCGACCACGGATGGTAAATCCGGAATTTCTCGATCATGCCGGGGTAATCCGCCCCCAAACCTGGAAACATGTAACAACAAGGCATCGGTCGATTCTCGGTTCTGATTAAACGTTGGCTTCGGCGAGTTCCGCTTCGCCATATTCGGGGTGGACGCAGTCGGATGATTTTTGACGATTGGAGAGAGGCTTATTGGATGCTTCGCTGTAGAACCGCAGGAAACCCCATTCCATCGCCCGGATGTTCTTGTGCGCGGTACGTGGCGCCAAAGCACCGAAGGCGAGCGTCTTGGCGCGTTGGATGTCGAGGTCGAAGGCGGCGCAGAAGAATCCGAGCATGGCGCTGGATGCATAAACCGCTTCCATGCGCTCGGATAGATGCCATTGCGCCAGGGGAATCAGCACGCAGTGAGCGCCTCGCCCTTCCAGTTCGCGCAGGATTTCCTGCGTGTCGGCGTAGGCGTACTGCTGGAGCCCGCCACAGATGGTTTCGATGCGTACATCGGAAAGAAGGCACCAGGAGCCGGGCCGCAGCCGGTCGCGATACCGAAGCGCCTCAAGGGGTTCCAGGCCGATCAGGATGTCTACGTCCGATACGGCCAGGGACGGCGCGCACACCGAACGACCAGCGATCAGCGTGGCGGCGGTGCTTGCGCGGCGTTGCGCCACACCGCGCTGCTCCGCCGTACACACATGGCAGTACCGGTCGGCGATCAGGTCGCGCAGTCGCCGGGTCAGGTTGGCCACACCTTGTCCGCCGATCCCTACCATGAGGATGCGAAGATCCTCTGGCAGTTCGCCGGGATGGAAGCGGTACGCTTCTGCCGTGTTCTCGGGGTCCGATGCCGACTGGCCACGGTCTTCCCACTGGATGAACTTGTTCCAGTCATTCCGAAGGCGCACGGCGGATGGACGTCTCGCTATGCTCATTTCGCATGCTCCTCTTCATATTGAAGTTCGTTTTCGTTCCTCACAATTTCACATCGGGTAAACGCTCCAAGGAGCGGCTGGAGAGTTGTCTCTCCGTCCGTGTGTTCTTGTTGAGGAGTTCTTAGGCGCAAGAGTCTATAGGGTGGGATGTTAATTAAATGTGACATATTCACGCGATAGCACGCGTTGTTGCGCCACGGCCGCCTGTAGGGCTTTTCCAAAGGCAATGCCGATGAGCCTACGCAGGTTGATCAGGACCGGTCGGCGAACGGCGTTGAGGACCGATATGTACAGACAGACACCGTTGGACGTTTTGCCGGTTCCAGGCGAGTGCCTCGTGCGCTAAGTACATTCCGCAAATACTTGCGGAATCTCGACTGTTTGGCTTGATTGGCGGGGTTGTCCTGCAGGTTGCCTATGCCGCAAGACTTCCCTGAATGTACTTAGAGCGTTTTCATCGCGCTCGTACGGCAAAACCGGCTTGGCGGACGTCGTTGGCGCCTTCGGCTCGGGTGAATGGATTCAAGCATTCGTAGGTCGGCAATCCTTTGCCGACGAACCCGTTGGCCCAACGGCACCGTCGGGAAGGGTTGCGGCTAAAGCGACCGTTTGCGATTGGAAGGGCAGCTCTGGCGCTCCCAGAGATGCCGTTTGCGATTGGAAGGGCAGCTCTGGCGCTCCCAGAGATGCCGTTTGCGATTGGAAGGGTCGCGACTAAAGTGACCGTTTGCGATTGGGAAGGGATTCCCGACCTACTCGCGAGTTCCCGTACAGTCGGTATGAAAATGCTCTAAAAACAAAAAAGAGCTTCTGAAAGGCCTAGAATCTCTTGCTGAATCCGACATGGCGAAACGAAGTACCGCTGAGGCGCGGAATCGCTTCATGAAAATACGGTAGCGCCACGAAAAATGAGCGATACAGAAGGGAAGGCAAGCGATCGCAGCGTATTGAGTCGCCGCGCCATAGCGGCTTGATATGGCTGTGCGAGTCAAAACGCGGCGAACAGGTAGTCCAGTGCCGGACAGAAACAAGAATGGGTTGACACCGCAACTTGTCAGCAGACTTTCCGCCGGCACTGCGTCTTCGACAGCTTACTTCTGTATGGGAACAGCATTCAAAACGGAAAAGTCCGAGGCTTGAATCTCGGCGACGCCGCTGAGCCTGGTATCGGTCCCTGTGGCAGTGAGCCAGCAGGAATAGGCCAGGTTGCCCTGGATCGGCGCGACAAAAGCGCAATACGTGGCAGGTTGAAGTTCGGCGTCACAAGTGTCGCTAGAGGGAGCGACGGTCTCGTTAGTGTTCGTGAATATCTGGCGTTGCGTGATTGTCACCGGGGACAAGCCGTAATTGAAGATTCGGCAACTGATATTCCCGCCTACAGAGCCGGGACCACCATAGGCCGGACCTCCGGCGAAGATTTCTGCCTGTGCGGTTCCGCAGAAGCCGATGAGAGCAGCAAGCGCAGCAAATGTAAGACGAACGTTCATGGCAATCTCCTTTGCTCACTAACGATGGGTCCTATAAAGGGTTGCTTTGGTTAAACTCGGGTGAATTCAATTAGCCAAACGCGGCAACCCTTAACAAAGCTATCTAAATAGCATCGTTGAGCCGGTCCGTATATCGGTAAGATTACAGCGAAGTTAATCTAATGAATCACGGACAAAAGCATCTGGCCGGCACCCTGCAAGATCCGCAGAGCTTCAAGTTCTATGCCCTACGAGTCGACCTTTGCAAAATGGCCGATGGAGCGATCCGAATGGGACATCGAATACGCGCGAAGCGTCAATGAGGAAGTGTTGGACGAAATGACGCGTGTGCTTTGACTATGGACCGCGAGTCAAATTACGAAAGCCTGACCGCTTCTTGGCTTCGTGTCATATGGTGGTGGATGGTTGACCGCAGGAATGGTTCCTCGGTCAGCCATTTCGAACCGGTGCAAACTGATGCGAATTCCCGCGTAATCACCGCGACAGCAGCTCGATGTAGGGCTGGTAGCTGTAGCTCCGATTCGTCTTCTGGCCGGTCATTTCCGTCACGATGCCCAGGTCTTCCAGCACCTTGACGGCCGCAGTGGCAGTCGGAAAGCTGGTGTCCAAGCTTTTCCGCACCCGCTCGATGGTGAAGCGCGGCATCATCGGCAGCATTTCGAACAGCCGGTAGCTGGCGGGCCCACCCTTGGGTGCTTCGAGTAGGCGGCGCCGATCCGCCGCGATCAGGCTAGCGATTGCGATGATGCTGCGCTCGGCGTCACTGGCGGCTGTTGCCACGCCTTCGAGGAAGAACGCGACCCAGGACTCCCAGTCGCCCTCGGTGCGGATGATCGACAGGCGCCGGTAATACTCGGCCTGATGTTGCTTCAGGTAGCCGCTCAGGTACATCAGTGGCTCGGGCAACAGGCGCCAGTGTTCGAGCAGCGCTGCAATTAGGAGGCGTCCGATACGGCCATTGCCGTCGAGGAAGGGGTGGATGGTTTCGAACTGGGCATGTGCTAGCGCAATCCTCACCAGAGGCGGGAGCGTGCCAGCCTCGCCGTGAATGAATTGCTCCAGATCGCCCAGCAGACCTGCCACCCGGTCGGCCGGTGGCGGCACGAAAGCCGCGTTGCCCGGCCGAGTGCCGCCGATCCAGTTCTGGGAACGCCGCAGTTCACCGGGCTGCTTGCCGGCACCTCGCACCCCGTCCAGCAGGACACGGTGGGCCTCACACAGGAGGCGCACGCTGATGGGCAGCCGGTTGGGATCGCGCAGGTTGTCCTGCACCAGTCGAAAGGCACGCAGATAGTTGGTGACTTCCTCGACATCGTCCGTGTTGCTGACGGCGAATCCCGCTTCCTCGTCGAACAGGTCGGTCAATGTGGCCTGGGTACCTTCGATTTGCGAGGTGAGCAGGGCCTCCTTGCGGATCGCGCTGTACAGCAGCCAGTCAACTGATGGCACGAGCCCCGACACCCCGGACAGACGGGCGAGCGCCAGCTCTGCCTGATGGTTCAGGTCGGCATACGCCTCAGGCGCTAGCGCAGGCGCGGCGGGCGGCAGGGGATGCGGAACGAAGGCCCGAACCGATTCGCCCAGCGTCGTCGAGATGGCGTAAGTGCCCGTAGTCCGATTCATGGTGAAGACATCTTTAATGCGAGCTTTCTGTATTAAAGCATTCTTTAATACGAAGCGCCAGCATTAAAGCACCCTTTGATCAGAGAGCCTGCCGCCGACTTACCCACCCGAACTGTCAAGGATGCCTTGACGGTTGCCGGGCGGTACTGCTCCAAGAATCGGCTACTTGTCGCGACCGGTCATGGCCACTGCCGCTTCCGCTTCCGCATCACGTACTGCCTGTCTGCCCAGGCAAACTGGAAGAACTCTTTCATGTCTGGCACCTCTGCCGCGCCGGATTGAGCGGTGCGATTGACCGCCCACGCGCTGTCACAAAGCGAGTCGAGCACATCGCGCAACGCGGCGATCAGGGTAATCAGTGCGTAGATGGCGTACTTGGCGGCAGTGTCCAGTTCCGAGGCTCGGACGTGCAGTGGCGCAACATCCATTCGTTGCTGGTTGAGATCGCTCATCAGGCTGGCTGCGACATTTCCAAACGCAATGCTCGCTATCCGTCCGTTCATCTGCGCGCGTTCGCGTTCTCGCGTCGTGGCCTGCGTTTGCATGATCTGGCTCGCAATCTCGCCCCATCGCGCGATGGGGTCGACCATTGTCTGATGCCTGTGGCCAGTCAACTTGTTGATGTTGGAATAGCGCCCGCC
>NZ_JBDIVO010000214.1:0-8575 GCF_039794385.1 Methylocaldum sp.
CGCAGGCGGCCGCAAAACCCTCGGCTTCTTCGCCGGCTACGCGCTGTCGTTGTACGGACGCCCGCAGGATCGTCTGTCGCACGTCCTGGTCGACGCGCCGTTCGAGTCGCACCCCGGCTTTTTCTACCCCACGCCGTATTCCCAGGTGATCTATGCCCTGCCGCCCGACCAGAAGCCGCTCGACACCCAGAACGCCGCCGTCACCCTGGCCGACATTCCCTTCGTGCGCCTCCGCCACGGCCTGCCCGAGGCGCTGCTCAAAGGCCGCAGCAGCTTCTCGGCGGCGGTGCGCGCAGCCCAAATGACCCTGGGACCAGCGCGCCTCGACATCGATCTATCCGCGCGCACCGTAACCGCCGGCGGCATCGCCATCCCCTTTCCACCCGCCGAACTAGCCTTCTATGCCTGGCTCGCCCGGCGCGCGCAGCGGGAACTGCCGCCTCTCCCCTGCCCGCCCGACGGCGCACCGGACCGCGACTACGCCGAAGGTTTCCTGGCCGAATACCGCGCCATCATCGGCGAACTCGGCGACGCCGACCGGGTGTTTGCGGGGCTCAAGCACGGCATGGACAAAAATTACTTCGAGCGGCGCAAGAGCCGGGGCAACCGGATGCTGCGGGACGCCCTGGGGGCGGGTGCCACCGCTTATCAGATCAAAGGTTTCGGCCGACGCCCCAGAACGGCGTATGGCCTGAGCCTGTCGGCCCATCAGATCGGATTTTGTGATTGATTCAGAGGAGACCCGGATGAATTCCGAACGATTGGAAGCCTCGGCCCGCGTGGCCCTGGCAGCGTTTCTGCATGATTTGGGGAAGTTCGCGGAGCGTGCGTCACCGGATGTCGATGGCACCGTGCTGGAAACCCACCTGCAACTCTATTGCCCGCGTCACGAAAGGCCGGGCGGAGGATTCTGGTACAGCCACAAACATGCGGCCTATACCGCCCTCGCGGTCGACTGGCTGGAGAATGAAGGCTTGCCGCCGCTCAAGGGGTGGGCCATGGCGCCGTTCGCCGACTGGAAATCCCGCGACGTCGACGACTCGCTGGTCAACGCCGCCGCAAAGCATCACCAGCCGCAAACCTTCCTGCAATGGATCATCGCCACCGCCGACCGGGTGGCCTCGGGATTCGAGCGGGAGCAATTCGAGAACTACAACCGCGCCGAGGAAAAGACCTCCACCGGCAAGAACCATTACCAGGCGCGCCTGCTGAGCTTGTTCGAGCAGATCCGGCTGGAATCGGACTCCCCCGACCGATTCGCCTATCGCTATCCGTTGCGCCCCCTCAGTCCCGAAAGCCTGTTTCCGGAAAAGCGCGAGACTAGCGAACCGGACAACGATACCGCGGCGCAACGGGAATATGCCGCTCTCTGGGACGGCTTCAGGAAAAGTCTTGACGCCATACCCGAATCGCACCGCCATAGCCTGCCCTTGTGGCTGGATCATTTCGACACCCTTTGGCAGACCTACACCCACGCGATCCCGTCGGCCACGGCTTTCAACGTCAAGCCGGAAGTGCCGCTGTACGATCACTCCAAGACCACGGCAGCCCTGGCCGTGGCGCTATGGCGCTATCACGCCGATCAAGGCCACCCCCCCGCCGAACGCCTGGCGCGGCTGCGCGGCCGGGACGATTGGGACGAACCGAAATTCCTGCTGGTGCAGGGCGATTTCTTCGGCATCCAGAAATTCATCTTTGCCGGCGGCGGCGAGACCAAGAAGAACGCCGCCAAGTTGCTGCGCGGCCGTTCGTTCTATGTCTCGCTGATTACCGAATGCGCGGCGCTCAAGGTGCTGGACGAGTTGCAATTGCCCTCCACCAGCCAGATAACCAACGCTGCCGGAAAGTTCCTCATCGTCGCGCCCAATACCGATGAAACCAGAACCCGTCTCGCCGAAGTCCAGAAAACTTTCGACACGTGGTTCTTGAAACACAGCTACGGAGAAGCCGGACTCGGCCTGGCTTTCGAACCGGCCTGCTGCAACGACTTTCTCGGCGGGAAGGAAGGCGAAAGCCGCTTTACCGCGCTCATGAAGAAGCTGCATCGAAATCTGGAGCGGACGAAATACGAGCATTTCGGTTTATGCGGCGGGAACGCTCCGAAACCCGTGTTCGAAGACTATCTCGACGATTTCGATAACGAGCTTGGCGCTTGCGCCGTCAACGACCGCGCGCCGGCGAAAGTCGAGAGGAACGACGTTCCTCTTAGCCGGCTCGCGGCGGACCAGATCCGGGCCGGCGAATTGCTGGTGAAGTGCGAAAGGCTGATTCTCAGCATCGCGAAGCTGCAGGACAACCGCACGCTGGACCTGCCGATCTTCGGCTATTACGTACACTTCACCGGCAACGAGGAAGCGTCCGGGCGCTTTGGCGCGGAAGTCAAGAACGGCAATATCCGGCGACTGTTCGATTTTTCGCTGCCCGATCCGAACCCCGCCCGGCCGCTTTGGAACGGCTACGCGCGGCGCAACATTCGCGGCTACGTGCCGGTATTCGAAGACCTGGAATGGAAAGATCCGCGGTACGACCGGATTCAAAGCAACTTGAAAGACGAGGACGAGCCCGCCGCCGAGGATCTGAAAACCCTGCACCACATCGCCTGCGAAGACCTGGACGAACGCCGGGAATTTCGCGGCGTGACGGCTCTGCATACCCTAAAAGGCGACATCGACGACCTCGGCGCCATTTTCCAGCGAGGATTGAGGCAGCCGACCTTCGCCAAGATGGCGGCACTGTCGCGGCAGGTGAACAATTTCTTCGCCGTCTATCTGCCCTGGCTATGCCGGACGGAATACCGGAACAGCTATACAGTGTTCGCCGGCGGCGACGATTTCTTCCTGATCGGTCCTTGGAAAAGCCAGGTGGAGCTGGCCCATCGGATGCGCCGGGAATTCGGGCGCTACGTCGCGGAAAACCCGGAACTCCATTTCTCGGCCGGCCTCGCCATGACCAAGCCGGCGGTGCCTATCCATTACCTTGCCGAAGGCAGCGAGGATGCATTGGAAGACGCCAAGAAGCACCACCGCGGCGACGAAGAAATACCGGGCAAGAACGCCCTCACCTGCTTCGGACAAACCGTCGGATGGGACGAGATGGACGCTCTGTGGGCATGTTATGAACGGCTGGCCGGGTTGGCGGGGGAATACCGGCTTTCCACCGCCTATCTCTATGGCTTGCTCGGGCTAGCGGATATGGCCGAAGGCATGGCGACGGACCCGTCCAAAACCCGGTGGCGCTCTTATCTGTATTACCGGACGTGGCGCATGGTGAAAAGCGAAAGAAAGCAGAGTGTGGAAGAGCAAACGGCCGTGCACAACCGAATCGTCGCCGAAATCGAATCCGGCATTCGTCACTACGGGGCGGCTTACAAGATCGCCCTGCATTTGTATCTGTATCAACAACGTGACTAAAGGGGGGAACCCATGAACTATTACGACAGAAGCAGGCCGCAGCAAGGCGGCGGCAGACAAAATCAGGATACGGGGCCGTCAAGGGAACTGGAAGAAATCCTGAAGCAGATCGACGTCGCGAACCCGAGCGGAGACTTGTTCGACGCGATCGCCGAACGCGCGGCCGAGGAAATCGCGAAATCGGCAAAAGCGGGCAAGAGAGACAAGAACAAATCCACCCAGCTCCGCCGCTTCTACGACGAGATTGTCATGTGGGACCAGCGGATACGCCAGCTGAAGGAGGACGAGCGAACCAGGATTTACGGCACCCAATACCTTCCACTCATCAAGATGCTCAACGCCAAGGCAGCCTATGCGGAGTCCCGCGAACTGATAGACCAGAATTTTCTGACGCTACTGCGGCATGGCCTGCGTCAGCTCGAACCGGATAAGCCCGAAGCATTCAAGAACTTCAAATTGTTCATGGAAGCCTTCATGGGTTTCTACAAGCTATACGGTCCGAAATAACCAGGGGAAACGCTCATGCAACTCAAAGCCATCAACCAGATCAGCGGCGAAATCAAACTCCTGACCGGCCTACGCATCGGCGCCGGCAACGAAGAAATGCACATCGGCGGGATGGACAACCCCGTCATCAAGCATCCCTATACCCAGGAACCCTACATTCCCGGCTCCAGCCTCAAGGGCAAGATGCGCAGCCTGCTGGAATGGCGCGCGGGTATCGTCGCGCTTTGCAAGGACAAGAAAGGCAATCCGGGCAAGCCGGTTTCCGTGGAACATTTGAAGGACATGAACGAGCGTCAGCGCCGAGATGCCGAAGCCATCATCCGTCTTTTCGGCATTTCCGGCGACGCCGGAGACGCGGCGGAAAAATACGGCCCGACCCGCATGGCGTTCTGGGACTGCAATCTGACCGAGGAACATCGGCAATTCGTTCGTGACAATAACTATCTCTACACCGAAGCCAAGAGCGAAAACAGCATCAACCGCATCACCGGCGTGGCCGATAATCCCCGCCAAACGGAGCGTGTTCCGGCGGGAGCGAAATTCACCTTCAGGCTTAACCTGAAGGTGCTGGACGAAAACGATACCGACCTGCTGGACCTGGTGAAAATCGGCCTCAAAATGCTGACGCTCGACGGCATCGGCGGGTCCGGTTCGCGCGGATATGGCAAGATTGAGTTCGACGGTCTAACGCTTAACGGGCAGGCATTCGATTTGCCCGAAACGCTGTTTTGAATTGGAGGCGATCCGAATGAACACCGTACGCCAAATCATCGACGATGCACCGGAAACCGTCCCCGTGCCACCGGAATTTCGGCACAAGCGCGTAGAAATCACTTTTCGTCCATTGGAAGAAGGCCCTGTGGAAAAGGACACCCACGGCTGGCCCGTCGGCTTCTTCGAAGCCACGGCCGGAGCATGGGAAGGCGAACCGTTGACGCGCGAGCCCCAGGGAGTATATGAGAAGCGCCTGGAGTTGGACTAATGTGGCTGCCCGACACCAACGTTTGGATACGCTATCTCAATCCGGCGCCGTCCCCGGTCAAGCAGCGCTTCATCGAGCACCTGCCTCAGTCCATCGTGCTCTGCGATGTCGTCAAGGCGGAACTCTATTTCGGGGCCTACAAGAGTCAAAGGCGGGAAGCCAATTTGAGCCTGCTCGAAACGCTGTTCGTCCAGTTCGTTTCGCTGCCGTTCGACGGCAACGCCGCCCGTCTTTGCGGCGAACTCCGCGCCGATCTCGCCCGAAAAGGCAAGCCTATCGGTCCCTACGACCTGCAGATTGCCGCCGTCGCCCTGGCCAACGATTTGACACTGGTCACTCACAATACCGTCGAATTCGGCCGCATCGACGGTCTTCGACTCGAAGACTGGGAGACTTGACGTGAAGCTTTACCGCATTCTGATACATCCCGGAACCGCCTTCGCCACGCCGCTCAAGGGCGACACCCTGTTCGGCCAGTGCTGCTGGGCGATCCGTAATCTTTGGGGCGAAGCCAGGCTGATCGAACTCCTGCAAGGCTACACCGATAACCAACCGTTTCTGGTGATTTCGGACCCCGTGCCGGAGGGTTTCCTAGCTCGCCCCGCCGCCCCTCCGCATCTGCTCGGTCTCGATACGGAAAACCCCAGGGAACGCAAGCAGATCAAGGCTCGGCGCTGGCTGCCGGAGGACGTGTTGACGAAGCCGGTCGGCGCCTGGGGGCAGGAAGCACTGAGCGAAGCCGACATGATGGACCGGCTGCAACTGAAGGGGCCGTTTCTCCGCCACGAAAACCGCACTCACAACAGCCTGAACCGACTGACCGGCACCACCGGGGCCGGTGAAACCGGGTTCGCGCCGTACGATCGGGCGCTGACCTGGTATCACCCCGAGGTGCGTCTGTCGGTTTACGCGGCGCTGGATGACGACCGCTACTTCACGCTGAAGGACCTGAGCGAAGCTCTCGTGGCCATAGGCCAGCAGGGCTACGGCAAGGAAGCCTCCAGCGGACTCGGCAAGTTCGAGGTTCTGGACGCGGCGCCTTATGATGACCCGCCGCGTCCTGCCGCCCCGAACGCCTGGCTGACCCTGGCGCCCAGCGCTCCCCAAGGGCAGCAATGGAAAGCCGAGCGTTGTTACTACGAAACCTTCACCCGCTTCGGCCGCCACGGCGACCGCGCCGTGCTCGGCGGGAAGCCATTCAAGAACCCGGTGTTGATGGCCGACAGTTTCGCCATCCTCACACCCGCGATCTTCGAGCCCTCCGCCCGTATCACGGGACGGGGCATCGGCGGCGTTTCCAAAGCGATCGGCACCGCGGTTCATCAAGGCTACGCCCCAGTCTTCGGCGTGCAATGGGAGGAAGCACAGTGAGTTCTTTCTTAAACACCCAAACCGTTTACATCTCGACGCTCACCCCGGTGCATATCGGTAGCGGCGAAGATTATTACCCCACCAATTACGTCATCGACGAGGGTTACCTGCACTATTTCGGGGAGTTGCAGTTGCTGGAAGCCCTGGCGCCGGCGGAACTGCAAAAGCTTGCGGGTATTGCCGAGAAGGAGCGGGGCCAAGAGAGTCTGCGGCAGATTCAGGCTTTCATCCACCAAAAACGGGAACAGCTCTCCGTCTGGGCTCAGCATCGCGTGCCGGTGGCGGAAGGCGTGGCGCGTCTTTACCGGGACCGTATCGGCCAAACCGCGCAACACGAACGGGACGGACGCCGGATTTCCAACCAACTGATCATCCAGCGGAACAGCTTCAATCCGCACGGCGGGACCCCCTATATCCCCGGCAGCAGCTTCAAGGGGGCGATCAGAACCGCCTTGCTCGACGCGCTGAACAAAGGCGATTCACTCCCGCTGGTGACCGACCACAGCGGAAGAGAGCGGCGCGAGAATAACCAGGAACTCCAGCAGCGATTGCTGGCTTACGATTTCCGTCATCTCGAAAACGATCCTTTGCGCCTGCTCAAGATCGGCGACGCATCCTACCGCCACCCCGAGGGCTTAAACGGCTTAGAGATCCGCTTCGCCGTCAATCGCAAGCGCAAGCGTTCCGACAAGCCGAGCCGCGCCGACCAAGGTCCGCCGATTCTGCTCGAATGTCTGGCCGCCAACCGCAGCCGGAGCTTTACCGCGACTCTCGCCTTGCAAGACGATCCAATACTGCGCCAAGTGCGAAACAAACTGCCGTTCCGCGATTTCCGCGAACTGGCGGCGCGGGTCAATCGTTATGCGCTGCCGCAATTCAAGGCCGAACTGAAACGGCTGGAAGAACTCGGCTATGCGGATCAGCATTGGCTGGCGGATATGAGGGCATTGCTGCGGGACGAGCTGGAGCAGGCATTCCTGGCAAATCAAGCTTTCCTGCTCAGGCTCGGACGATATGGCGGCGCCGAAAGCAAGACCCTCGATGGGGTGCGCAGCATCAAGATCATGCAAGGACCGGGAAAGCCCCCGAAGTATCAGCACGAATCCACCACCGTCTGGCTGGCCGCCGACGATCGGACTCAGCAGGGAGGCATGTTGCCCTTCGGCTGGATACTGGTCGAACTCGACGATGCCGGCCTGCGCGAAACGCACGCCTTCCTCCGACGTAACGCGCAAGCGGCCTACGATCGACTGGAACAGGAACAAAAGCGGAAATCCGAGGCCGAGCGACTGCGGGCCGAACGATGCCGAGCCGAAGCCGACGCGCGGCGGCAAGCCGCCGAAGAGACCGCAAGAGCGGAAGCCCAAGCCGCCCGTTTCGCGGCCATGTCGGAAAACCAGCAGCGGACCGAAGCCCTGCGTGGCGAAATGACTGCGGCCAATAAGGGCAAAGGTCCCGGCAGCCAGTTGTACGACCGCTTACGGAATCTGATCCAGGAGGCGGCGAGTTGGGACGAATCCGACCGCCAGGCCCTGCACCCCGTAGCCGTCGAGATATTCGACTGGCTCGGCATCCGCAAGGACGACGGCAAGCGCAAGAAACTGTTGCGCAGTCTCATGGCGCCATGATGAGCTTGCACTGAATCCGTCTATCGGTTTCTTCCGTCAGCGGAGAACACGTTATGAACTGGCAAGACATCTGCGATAACCCGTTATTCAAGGACCTTCCCTTCAAATTCGAAACCGACCGCTGGGGGCATATCGTCATGAGTCCGGCCACCGACAAACGCTCCCGGCTCCAAGGCGAGATTTTGAACCTGCTGAGGCAACATCTTCCCCACGGACGGGTATTGTCCGAGTGCAGCGTACAAACCTCCGAGGGCGTGAAAGTGGCCGACGCGGTTTGGGCCAGCGCGGAGTTTTTCGCCCACCGCGGTTTGGCCAATCCTTCCCCGGAAGCCCCTGAAATCGTGGTCGAAGTGCTTTCGCCGTCAAACGGCCGGGCCGAAACGGAGGAAAAGAAGGAACTTTATTTCGCCCGTGGCGTGCGCGAATTCTGGGTGTGCCGGGAAGACGGCGAAATGCTGTTCTACAACAACCACGCCCGGCTCGAACACAGCACCCTGGCGCCCGAATTTCCGACCCGTGTCGAGTTGCCCGCATGACGCTCCGAAAATCGCCATCACTCGACGCTAACTTTTCGGTAAGCCGATTTTTCTGCAAACCCCTTTGTAAACCGTTGACTATGGAGGTGTTTTAGACACGAGCCGTTTGAATCGAGACCTTATGAAGAAGGGATTAAGACA
>NZ_JBDIVO010000215.1:0-8537 GCF_039794385.1 Methylocaldum sp.
TTAAAGCCCACAGCCGTCGTCACTAATACCGGACGAGTTCTTCACGTGCTAGAGTCGTTTATGTTTCTTCTCTTTCCGGTCTTATTCCCATGTACCACGCCAAAATGGTGGCGGTCGTCCAGCAGATGCTCAGGCTCCAAAGATTATGGGAGAGAAAATGCGCGCCGCGCGCGATCTGACTCCAGCTCAGGGTGCAGCCAAAGGCAAAGCTCAACAAAAGGGCCACCGGCGCAACCCGCGATCGGCGAGCACGAGCCGCATAATAGAGTGCTAGCAGCGAGAATCCGCCCGCAGCATGCCCACTCGGCCAACACCGTCCGGCTTCGCCCATGGGTACGAAACGCAGATTGGCAGTGCCGTAATGCGGCGCAGTACCGCCATAGCGTTCGACCGACCAAGGACATGCCGGCGTGGTGTGCAGTTTGAGTAGTGCCACGCTCCCGATCGAGATTCCCATGGAGAGCAGCAAATAGACGAGCGTCCGCCGCCAAGTTATAAGCATCGACAGGAAGAACGAGGCAACCAGCAGAAGGACTGCGGCGAGCGCCACGCCGCGCACCACCCAGTTCGCGGCATCGTGCAGAAGACGTTTGAATACGGCATCGTTCCGCAAGGGAAAAGTTCCCGTTGCGGCGTCGAAGTACCTGTCGCTTAGCGCAACGTCCCAACCGTTCAGCTCCACCAGAACGAGGGTTACCGCGAGAACAGCAACCGGCAGCGCCAGTTGACGAAGAAACGATGATCTCAATGTCCGAAATCGCTCAGCAGCGATTTTTCCGTTCGCGGCGCCGCGTTGTTGTGGGCCGATGGCGGCAGTGCCGACAACAAGCCGTGTTTGAGCGCCCAGGAGGCCCCTTGATACCAGGCGATGGTGCGCGCACCGGCGGTCTTATCGAACGCCATAGGCTTAACCATGTCGTTGCCCAGCGGATCGAGATGGATCTCATCCAGGCGGCGCGGCGACAGAATCGTCAGTCGATCGTTCTCGTAAAGCGCCACGCGCTGATAGGTGGCCACCAGCGCGCGCCCCTGGTCCGGCGGTGTGCGCAGAATGTCCCGGCCGTAAAAACGGCTGGTGTAATGCAGGTTGAGCAAACCGAGCACCGTCGGCGGAAGATCCATCTGACTCGCGACTTGATTGACGGTCCGAGGCGCGACGTACCTGGGCGCATAAACGATGAGCGGAATATGGTAGCGGAGCAACGGCACCGCATCCTTGCCGGCACTGCCGGCACAATGGTCGGCCCCGATCACGAACACCGTATCCTCGAACCATGCGTGCCTGCGGGCCTCGTCGATGAAGTGGCCGATCGCCCAGTCGGTGTACCGAACAACGCTTTTGCGATTCCTTTGCGGCGCGTCGATTCGACCTTCGGGGAAGGTGTAAGGCCGATGATTCGACGTCGTCATGAGCAATGAAAAGAAGGGCTTGCCCGCGGCATGACTTCGGTCGGCCTCACGCAAAGTCCGCCGATAAAGATATTCGTCCGCGACGCCCCAAACGTTGGCGAAGCCTTTCTCGTCCTCGGCGAACAGCGCTCGGTCAATCACCTCGTAGCCGTTCGATGCGAAGAATGCGTTCATGTTGTCGAAGTAGCCGTATCCCCCGTAAAGAAACTTCACGTCATACCCCTTGGCACGGAAAACCGAC
This sequence comes from Methylocaldum sp., assembly GCF_039794385.1. Lineage (NCBI taxonomy): Bacteria > Pseudomonadati > Pseudomonadota > Gammaproteobacteria > Methylococcales > Methylococcaceae > Methylocaldum > Methylocaldum sp. The sequence goes on from NZ_JBDIVO010000215.1 coordinate 1,652, forward strand.
CCTAAGGAAAACAAATTGGCGTTGTCTGGACGGCGCACTACCGAATTCCCCGGGGTCGGCGGGATTCCGAGCGTCACCGCTTCGAGCCCACGGACAGTGCGGTTGCCCGTCGCGTAATACCGGGTAAACAAAAGCCCTTCTGTTGCCAATCGGTCCAGATTCGGCGTCAGGCCGTCCGAGTTGCCGAATGCCCTCAGATAGTCCGCGCTCAGGCTTTCGACGGTAATCAGGATAACGTTGAGCTTCCGCTCGGCCTCGGGGGGCGATACCCGGCGCGTCACATCGAATAGCTGACTGCCGGTAAATCGCTCCCCCGGAAGCAAGACCTGGGCGCGAAGCAACTCTGAAGCCAGAGTCGGATCTTCGACCGAGTAGTAGCGCTCGTAATCGAGCTGGTTATGACGGAAGGCATAAAAGAACTGAAAGAGGCCATTGCGAGCGAGCTCGTCCACATAGGTATTCGTCGAAAGCGGGGCAAACCTATCGCCGTCGAACCAGGATGCGCCGACGAGAAGCAAGATTGCGAAGCCGGCCGAAACCGCCCGCTGCCGCGGCGGGGTGCGTTCCTCCAGCGCACGGCGCAGCCCGCCGCGTACCCAATAGAGCTTGGTCAAGGCAACGATCACCAAGGCCGAGAGAATCGCGACCAGCGGATAGGACTCGGCGATGTTGCCGGCGACTTCACGCCGATAGATCAAATAGTCGACGGCGATGAAATTGAAGCGAGCGGAAAATTCCTGCCAAAACAGCCACTCGGCGACCATCACGAAGCCGATCCCGAAGAACAGACCGGCCACCAGGGCGAACATGAGGTGCCGGTGGACCACCGTGTGGTAGATTCGTTCCGGCAGCACTTCCAGACCGATGGCCAGTGGCGCGAAGGCCCAGATGCAAACGACGAGATCGTAAAGCAAGCCTTGGACATAGACGGCAAGCAAGGACATCGTTTCCTGCGGGAGATCGGGAAAGCTCTCGATCAACAACATCGTCCTGAGCCCGGTAAACAGCGTCAGACTGACTAGAGCCAAAATCACCGGGATGCCGACTCGATGGCCGAATATGCGAGAAATCATGATGGCAGGTTTGGTGGCTTTTCCGGACCCCACGACCTGCAACGTTTGTGCCGCCTTTCGCTATGACACCATATTATTGATTTAATAGGTATATATTCATATTCGAACCTTAACAACCCCCGTAAGGCCGGTTAAAGCCACCAACTTTTTTGGGGCTTAAACCACTATCAATGCCCTCGACCAGATTCGACGCGGTACGCTCAATCGCCCGCTCAGCTCGATTCTTTCAACCCGTACTTCCGGATGCGATAGCGCAGTGTTTCGCGGGTCGTGCCGAGGGCGCGGGCAGCGGCGGTGACGTTGCCGTCGTGGCGCTCCAGGGTGGTTCGGATGATGTAACAATCCATATCGTCCAACGCCATGCTCCCGTCGAGCGGAATGAACAATCCGTCCGCGCTCGCGGCATCGATGCCCGGCATTCCTTTTTCGCCGTGCCGGCGCAGCTGCAACCATTCGACCGGCAACAGCGGCCCCTCGGCGAACAGCACGCAACGCTCGATGACGTTCCGCAATTCCCGTACATTGCCGGGCCAGTCGTGCGCCCGCAATTCCGCCCAGGCCGCTTCCGGAACCACCTTGACGTGCTTGCCGGCCTTGGCGTTGAACTCGGCCACGAAAAGCTCCACCAAATCTTCCAAGTCCTCCTTGATGTCCCTGAGGGGCGGCAAGGTGAGCTTGAACACGCTCAAGCGATGGTAAAGATCGCCGCGGAATTCGCCGCGCTTGACCATGTCCTCCAGATCCCTATGGCTTGCCGCGAGGATTTGCACATCGACCGAAATTTCCTTCTCCGAGCCCAGCCGGCGGATTTTCCGGTCCTCGATCGCCTTGAGGAGTTTGGACTGAAGATCCGGAGCCATCTCGCCAATCTCGTCGAGGAACAAGGTGCCGCCTTCGGCCTGTTCGATCAATCCCCGGTGCCGTGACAGGGCGCCCGTGAATGCGCCGGCCTCGTGCCCGAACAGTTCGGATTCCAGGAGCTCGCGCGGCAGCGCCGCGCAATTGAGCTCGATCAACGGGTTTTCCGCCCGTTTCCCGCCATAATGCAGGATGCGGGCCGCGAGGCCCTTGCCGGTGCCGGTTTCGCCGCCGATGATCAAGGCGCTGAAAGGCACTTGGGTCAAGCGCGTCAACATCTCGCGCACCCGCTGCGCCGCTCGGCTCTTGCCGACATAGGCCTCCGGCGAATAACGGCGATAGCGCTGGCGGACTTGCTGCGCCAGGCGCTTTTGGGCCTGGGCGCTGCGGGCGGCGGCGGCGATCACCAAGTCGAGCCGCGACATCTCGCACGGTTTTTCGAGGAAGTCGTACGCACCCAGGCGCAAAGCCCGCACCGAATCCGGCACGCTCCCGTACCCGGTGAGCAGCAGCCATTCGGTATTGGCGATCTGCCCTTGAAGCGATTCCATGAAATCCAGAGCGTTGCCGTCCGGCAGATTCATGTCGGACAGGATCAAGATCGGCTCGAATCCCTGTTCCAGCAGCAACTCTTTCGCATCCTTGAGGTCTTTGGCCCATTCCACTTCCCAACCCGCCTTGCGATAGTGGCGCGTCAGTTCGGAACCGAACAAGGCCTCGTCTTCGATGATCAGCAAGGTATTCAGCACGGCAAACTCAGACCCATTGACAAGGAAGCGTTAAACTCACCCGAGCTCCACGGGGCTCGACATTCGAAATATCCAGCTGCCCGCCCAGGTCGCGCGTGAAGCGCTGAACCATGGCCAGACCGAGGCCAGTACCGCCAAGAGCCTCTTGCTCGAGGTGGCGCTTGACCGCAAATATTTGTTCATCGATTCAGAGAATGGCAGGGACAGGTTGAATATCGGCGATGCTGCTTACTCGTATTTAACTGAATGAACCGTCATTTGCTTCCTGGAATCGTCACTCAGACCCTGGGCAATATCGACGTCAGTCACTACGATGGATAGAACAGCGAGCACGATGCTGTAAACGAACTGGTTCATAAACCGCATCAGAATACTCCACGAAACACGGGAATGTTTTTGCCGAAAAACAGATACCCAAATGGGATTTAACGATGTCGGCAATAAACACAAAGCAAATAAAGTGCCACAAAGAAATGTTTACTTATCAATTACATGTCGCTCCATGACAGTGCTCGACTGGTGTAATTGCACGCGGAATCGGTGATTTTGAACTGGTCGAATGGGCGGCTATTGGCGCTCGCCGAAAGCTGTCTCCTCGGCACACACATTGAAGCTTGGGCGCTAGAGTAATCCAGCGCAGAATTTATTATCCGGACCGCTGACGCGCTGGACATAGGCCTTATAGGCTTATGCTCGGGTCTTTCCCATAATCATGAACCGAAGGCTCGGTCATGGACGATAAAAATCCTCAGGCACCGCTCATGACAACAGAAGAGAGGGCTCTTCGCAAGTGGCCATCCTCGTGGGGATCAGTCTGTTAGCCGGCGCTATGGGAGGTGCGGCGGCAACAGCGATGGCCACCTACCTCAAAGATCAAGTCACCCACGCGCGAGCGCCGATCATAGAACACAGGTAAACCATGGAGAAAAAGCCAAGGATGAACAGGGAGAACGTTGTCCCGTTTCGGCCTGGAACGGCGGGCCGCACACGGCCGCCGTTTAAAGGTCCACGCCTGGTCTGGCCCACGCGCACCGATGTGATCGCGGCGGTCGCGCCGGTCGCTCGGGCGGGGCGGATGACCTTAACCGGCGCTCGCGCGGTCGTTTGGATCCTCTCTCTGCCGTATCACGCCGTCATGCGCTTGTACGTCGGCATCCTCCGGGTGATCGAGTTCTTCGGCGCGATGGTCTTCGTTACGGTGTTCTTGATGCTCGGCTGGCTGTTGATCCAAATGGTCCGCGATTACCTGGCCGGCACATAAAGTGTCCTTCGGACAGTTTTTTGATCCCCCTCCCATCCACCAATAATGAAACCCCAACCGTTCTCGGTTGGGGTTTTTTCTTGCCTGATCGCGCCGGTTCCCGCGTGTTCGCGGGGATTCCTGCGGAAGCCTGCGGACTTCGGCATCCGGCCCATGGCCCTTTCCAAGGCCGCCTTCTTCTCTCTCCTGGCCATTTTTCTCTCCGGCCTCGCTCCCCCGGACACGCCCGAAGTCCGCAAAGGCCGCAACGCGGTGCCATATAGATCAATGGCTTACGCGCGGACGAATCAAGCGGTTGGATTGCAGCATCGCCCGACCAAAGGAAACCACACCGTTCATGCCAGCGCCGAGGCGGTTTGAAGAATGTCAGAAATATCTCTATACTTCTGACAAACGGAGATCACCCCCATGAGCCACCTCAGCGAAGCCATTCTGTCCGCCGCCCAGGCCCTGCCGGAGGGAGGCTTGGTCTCGCCCAAGGAATTTCTGCATCTGGCGTCTAGGGCGGCGGTGGATCAGGCGCTGGCCCGACTGGCCCGCGAGGGGAAGTTGCTGCGCGTGGGACGGGGGGCCTACGCCCTGCCGGTAACCAGCCGCTTCGGTTCCCGCCCGCCCTCGACCGAGGCCGTCGTCGAAGCCATCGCGTCCACCCACGGTGAAGTCGTCGTGCCCAATGGCGCGGCGGAAGCCAATGCGCTGGGGCTGACCACGCAAGTGCCGACCCGGGAGATCTTTCTGACCTCGGGACCCACGCGCAAGCTGCGCCTGGGCAACCGCATCGTCGAGCTCAAGCACGGCAGCCGCTGGCAGCTCGCGCTCGGCAAGCGCGCGGCCGGCAAGGCCATTCGCGCCCTGTCCTGGCTGGGGCCCGAGCAGGCGCCCTCCGCCCTGCACATCCTCCATGCCCAACTGCCCGCGGAAGAATGGGCCGCCCTGCAGGCAGCTCGCGCGGCCCTGCCCGGCTGGATGGCCCGCGCCGTCAGCGAGGTGAATGCACATGGCTGAGTCCTGGTTCGCGCTCAGCCAGGCCGATCGGGTCGAGGCCCTGGAATACGCGGCCGCCCAGAGCGGCCGCCCGGCACATCTGCTGGAAAAAGACATCTGGGTGGTGTGGACGCTCGCGGCGATCTACGCCTCCTCCATCGCCGACACGCTGACCTTCAAGGGTGGTACGTCGCTTTCCAAGGTTTACAAGGTCATCGAGCGGTTCTCGGAAGACATCGATCTGACCTACGACATCCGCGCCCTGGTGCCGGATCTGCTGCGCGAAGGCAATCCGATTCCAGCGTCTGCGAGCCAGGAGAAAAAGATCACCCGCGCAGTGCGCGCACGGCTTCCCGACTGGATCGAGCAGACGGTACGCCCCGTCATCGATGACGCCTTGGCCGCGAACGGCTTGCAGGCGGACTTGAGTCTCGCCGGCCAGGAGCGCGACAAGCTGATCATCGCCTATCCCGCCGTAAAGACCGGCACGGGCTATGTCTCCGCGACGGTCCAACTGGAGTTCGGAGCGCGCGCCACCGGGGAGCCGCACCACTTTCATGAAGTCGCCTGCGATATCGCGCCTTGGATCGAAGGCGTGACCTTCCCGACAGCACGCCCTTTGGTGATGGCCGCCGAGCGCACGTTCTGGGAGAAGGCCACGGCCGCACACGTCTACTGCCGCCAGGAACGGCTGCGCGGTGAGCGGTATTCACGTCATTGGTACGACCTGGCGGCGCTGGCGCGAAGCGAGCATTTCGACAAGGCGGCCGCCGATCGGCAACTGGCGCATCAGGTGGCCGAGCACAAGTCGATGTTCTTCGCCGAGAAGGATGCCAACGGCGGCAAGATCGACTACGTCGAGGCCGTGAGCGGCTCGCTCACGTTGGTACCCGAAGGCCCGTCGCGCACAGCGTTGGCACAGGATTTTGCGGCGATGAGCGAGGACGGCCTGCTGCTGTCAGATCAGCCGGAGTTCGATGCGATTCTGGAAACCTGCGCCGCCATACAGGACAAGGTCAATCGGCTGGCGTGAGGTCAGGCACTTCCAAGCCCAATCCGCGCGCGCTGCTCCTCCCACAGGGCCGGCGGATCAACCGCCAGATCGAACAGGGTGACATGATTCGGCAGCGTATCGTCCAGGATCGCAGCCACGATGTCCGGCGCCAGCGTGGTGAGGTTGACCATCCGACTCACGTAGCTGTTGTCGATCCCCTCCCGCGCGGCGATCTCCTTCAGTGACTTCGCTTCCCCCGACTCCAGCATGGCCAGCCAGCGATGCCCTCTCGCCAGCGCCAACTGGAGCGGCGTCGGTGTCATATCCCACGGCCTTACGGGAACGGTTTCGCCGTTCGGCAGCGTGACCAACTTGCGTCCGCTGCGCCGTTTGATTTGGATCGGCACCGACAGGGTCAACCTGCCGTCGCTCGTCTGGAGAATGTCCGGCTCGCCGGTCTTCAGGATGCGGATGTCGCTCATGCCAACGCCTCCTCCGTCTGCTCGACGGGCTCGGGACGCAGCTCGAGCACCAGACGCTCGATGCCGTTGGCGCGCAGCCGCACCTCGAGGTCGTTGGGCGACACGATGACTTTCTCGACCAGCAATTTCACGATCCGGCTCTGCTCGGCCGGGAACAGCTGATCCCAGATCGCGTCGAGCCGGGTCATGGCCACCGTGACCTGCGCTTCGTCCAGGGTCGGGTCGAGTTCGATCGCCTGCGGCAACACCTCGCCCAGAAGATCGGGCGCGCGCAGGATCGCACGCAACTGGTCGAGCACCGCCGATTCCAGTTCGGCGGCCGGCAGGCGCGGCAACCCGGACGCTCCCGCATATTCCTTGCAGTCTCGTTGCGGGACGTAATAGCGATACCGGCGCCCGTTCTTTTTCGTGGTGTGCCAGGGCGACAGCGCCCGGCCATCGTTGCCGAACACGATGCCCTTGAGCAGATAGGGCACGGTCGCCCG
>NZ_JBDIVO010000216.1:0-8398 GCF_039794385.1 Methylocaldum sp.
ACGAAGTCCCAATCGGAAAACGGCAGAGCGTCCATGCGTCAAACACGACACTGAAACTAGTGCGGATTCGCCTCAACCGCCTGTGCCACAAACTCGCCGAAGGCCCGACTGCCGTCACCGGTGGGAATGGTTTTTTCCAGTTGCAAGGTGTCCGCATTGATCACGGAAACGGAGTTGCTGAACCAATTGGCGACATAGATATGCTTGCCGTCGGGATGGGCGGCTATGCCTTCGGGGTATTCGCCCACCTTGATCGTGGCGATGACTTCGCCCCGGTCGGCCGCGATGACCGATACGGTGTTGTCGTATTGGTTCGTCACGAACAGACGACTACCGCCGGCGCCCAAAGCCACCGCATAGGGTCTGTCGCCGACCGGAATGGTTTTCAGTAGCGCCATGCTCTCCGCATCGACCACGGAGACGTCGTTGCTTTCCACGTTGGCGACGTACAGACGGCTGGCTCTTGAGTCCAGTGTGACGCCGAAGGGGTGCTTGCCGACGGTGACCGTTTTCTTGACTTCCAGCTCGGCGGCATCGATGAGCGAAACCGTGTCGTCGTCCCGGTTCGACACGTAAATTTTCGCTCCGTCCGGACTCACAGCGACACCGGAAGGAGAATGCCCAACCGGAATTCGCTTCAGTACTTTCGAGCTATCGAGATCGACCACGGAAAGATAGTGTCCGTACCAATCCGCCACATAGGCCCTCGTCCCGGCCGGATCGACCGCAATGCCCAACGGTCCCTCGCCCATGGGCAAGGTGGCGATCACGTTTTGGGTGCGTCCATCCAGAACCGTAACGTCTTTACTGCCGGGGTTGGTGACGCAAATCCTGGCGCCGTTTCGGCTGACGGCGACGCCGGCCGGCTCCGACCCGACTTTGACAGCCTTGACGACGGTTCCGCTCGCCGTATCGATCACGGATACGCTGTTGTCCTTTTGGTTAGTGACATAAGCATAGGGTTCGGCGGAAACGTCACCGACCGAGGAAAACAGGAGAGCGGTGGCGTACGCCACCGCTTTCGCCCGATTTACCGAATCGTAAACGCCAAACATGTCGTTATTTCTTCTCGGCAACGGCTTTCAGATTCGCCAATCCTTCCTTGTATAGTTCGGTAACCGCTTTGAGGGCGGCTTCATCGCTCTGCTCCGGCGGAGGATTGTTATTCATGAAGCTGCGATAAAAGGCGCCGTTCCATTCCACCTTGGAACCACCGGCCGGGTTCGGTTCGACTTTGATATTCGACGAATAATTGGCTACCGGCAGATCCTTGGGATCGACTTCGGTGATCTTGTATTGCATGGTCATTTTGGAGGCATCGTAGCTCTTGAGTTCTTCCTTGATCACGCCGCCGCTTTTCAGCTTGAGTTCCCGCGTCGCGCCTTTCTCGGTACCGCCTTGCGCCGTGGTGCTTTCAACCGGCGGCAACCATTTCTGCGGATTCGCCCAGTCGCCGACAAGGGCCCAAACCGCGTCCGGCGTGGCGTTGATGTCGACTGTTTCGGTAACCTTCTGACGGCTCGGACCGTGGGCATTCGCAAACCCCGCCCACAGCAACGACAGGACGGCGACTAATGACAAGAGCTTTTTCATTATTTTCTCCTGGTGTGAACGAACAAAGCCGAAAGTATAAGGCAAATTGCTTATGGGTTAGGAGATAATTTCCTGAGCGTAACGCCGCAGACTCGCGAGGATTTCCAGATCCTTGGCGGATAAGCCGGGAGATGTTTCCAGCGCATCGATTCTTGCTTGATATTCGCTCAGAACTATACTTCCGCCACATCCCTGAACCGTCAAGCGCCGGATGCGATACGCTTCCCAGCGGGCGGCTTCTTCCGCCGACAAAGTCTCGGAAAAGTTTCGAGCACGATAGCGGAAAACCAGCTCCGGCAGACGTGCATCCTTAAATGTTGGTTGCGCGCGGCTTAATTCATCCGGAGACAAACCGCGTAGCCATTTTAGAGTCGCGCGATCGGCATCGCCGATGAATCCGTCATACAGCATGAGATCGGGATCATCCATAACCATCTCGACACCGTTGAATTCCATCACTTCCTGGATCTTCTTCGCCAAGGTCCATTCCCGCTTGAGTAAATCGAGGTGGCGGTTACAGCGAGAAAGGTCGATTTGCAGCCGTTCCGCATCTCCGGGACGCAGAGCCGATAACGGCGCGATAACGGGGCATTTGTTCACGTGGACCGTTTTCAGCGGAACACGCTCGACGCCCGGCGGCAGTTTCGCAACCGGAGTGAACAGGCGTTCCCGAAGCTCTTCAGCACTCAGGGTGACGAGTGGCGTGGGATCGACGGAAAGATCGTAAACAACTATCCCGTTCGGATTTCGCGGATGCTTGACGAGCGCAACCACGACGGCAATACAGTGCCGCTCTGCGGCGAATTTTTCCGAAACGTGCAAGACCGGCTGCATTGCGCCGAACCGCAGCAATTCGAAGGCCTCTCTCTTCCCGCGATTAGAAAAAACGAAATTGAAAAGCTTGGGCTGGCGCTCGCGAACCAAACGCGCTATGGCGATGGTCGCCCAGACGTCGGCCAAGGCGTCGTGCGCATTCTCGTGTTGTATTCCGTTAGCGACCGTCAGCGCGTCCAATCGTAGGCTCGGCCTGCCGGAATCGTCCGTGGGCCATTCGATGCCCTCGGGCCGGAGCGCCCGAGTCAGTCGCAGCATGTCGATGATGTCCCATCGGGAATTGCCGTTGCGCCATTCCCGTTCATACGGATCGAACAGGTTGCGGTAAAGACAGTTTCGGGTGACTTCGTCGTCGAACCGAATATTGTTATAGCCGGCTACGCAGGTTCCCGGCACCAAGAACTGATCATGAATCCTGGCGATAAATTCCGCTTCCGTGACGCCCCGCTCCGCAGCCAACTGAGGCGTTATGCCGGTAATCAGACAAGCTTCGGGTACCGGCAATACATCACGCGCGGGCTTGCAGAACAGCGTTACGGGTTCGCCGATCGGATTGAGTTCCAGATCGGTTCGAATGCCTCCGAACTGCGCAGGACGGTCGCGCCTGGGATCGGTCCCGAAGGTTTCGTAATCGTACCAATATAAGGAAGAGCAGGCGGACATGTGCCGGAAGTACCTAGGGTTTACGTGTCCAAGCGAGGAACGTAAACCGCCACGGTACTGTCTTCATCCGGCACATGGGTTGTTTGCGGGAAAAAATCGTTAATGTATTAGCGCCTATCCGCTGGCGACTGTGGGAATTAAAGCGCCTGTTGATCAGGAGTTTTCGGCCATAGCTTCGAGCTTTCGCCGCTTCTCGCATTTCTGAACGCAAACGCATTCGCCGTTGTTTACGCCTCCACAGGTGCCTTTGATGGCGCCTCGCCCGAACATGACGCCTATCGCCATAAAGAAGATAACGGCGGCTATCACCGCAAAAGTAATCAGAAACAGTGTCATCGTTCGCCTCGACTAATCCAATACGGATGATCTTGAGGCACCCTTATGGCCGGTTGCGCCGGTGCCGAAAAGGACATGCCCCGAAAAATGGTCTCGACTTTACTACGTTTTCCAAAAAAGAAAAGCGGGAGGCGCCCGAAAACCCCTCCCGCTTTCTCGGCCGGACGAACCGGGCGGACTAGCCGCCGAAATCGTCCAGCATGATGTTTTCCCTTTCCACGCCGATGTCTTCCAGCATTTTGATCACGGCGGTGTTCATCATCGGCGGACCGCAAAGGTAGTATTCACAATCCTCCGGCGCCGGGTGGTCCTTCAGATAGTTCTCGTACAGAACGTTATGAATGAAGCCGACGTAGCCGGTCCAATTGTCCTCCGGTTTCGGTTCGGAAAGACCGATGAACCACTTGAAGTTCGGATTTTCTTCCTGCAGCTTGTTGAAATCGTCCACGTAGAACATTTCCCGCAAGCTACGAGCGCCGTACCAGAAGGTCATCTTCCGCTTGCTCTTCAACCTGCGAAGCTGGTCGAAGATGTGCGAGCGCATCGGCGCCATACCGGCGCCACCGCCGATGAAGACCATCTCGTTGTCGGTGTCGCGGGCAAAGAACTCGCCGAACGGCCCGGAAATCGTCACCTTGTCGCCCGGCTTCAGATTGAAGATATAGGACGACATGACCCCCGGCGGAATGCCATTGGCTCCCGGCGGCGGCGTGGCGATACGGACGTTGAGCATGATGATATCGCTCTCTTCCGGATAGTTCGCCATGGAGTAAGCGCGAATGGCCGGCTCCTTGACGACGGATTCGTACTGCCACAGATTGTACTTGTCCCAATCGTCACGGAAGCGTTCTTCGACATCAAAATCCGAGAACTTCGCATGATAGGGCGGGCACTCGATCTGGATGTAGCCGCCGGCGCGGAAATTGACATGCTCGCCCTTGGGCAGTTCCAGCACCAACTCCTTGATAAAGGTCGCGACGTTATGGTTCGAGCGAACCGTGGTCACCCATTTCTTCACGCCGAAGACTTCGTCATGAACATGGATCTTCATGTTCTGCTTGACGGTGACCTGGCAGGCCAGACGATCCCCATCCGCCGCCTCTCGCTTGGTGATGTGCGAAAGTTCGGTGGGCAGAATGTCGCCGCCGCCCTCGTGCACTTTTACCCGGCACTGGGCGCAGGTACCGCCGCCGCCGCAAGCCGAGGATACGAACAGATTGTTGTCCGCAAGCGCAGTCAACAGCTTGGCACCGATGGGAACGTGGATGGTCTTTTCGTCGTTGATCAGGATATCGACGTTGCCGGATGCGACCAGCTTCGATTTCGCGCCGAGAATCACGAAGACCAGGGCAATGACGATCAGGGTGAAAAACAATACGCCTAGGATGATTTCCAACATTGTCTTATGCCCTGCCCCTTACAGTTGAATGCCCGAAAACGCCATGAAGCCCAGCGCCATCAGGCCTGCCGTGATGAACGTGATGCCCAGGCCGCGAAGTCCCGGCGGCACGTCGCTGTATTTCAGCTTCTCGCGAACGCCCGCCATGGCGGTGATCGCAAGAGCCCAGCCGAAGCCGCTGCCGACGCCGTAAACCACGCTTTCGTTGAAGTTGTAATCGCGCTCGATCATGAACAGGCTGCCGGCGAGGATGGCGCAGTTCACGGTGATGAGCGGCAGGAAGATGCCGAGAGCGTTATAAAGTGCAGGGAAAAAGCGATCCAGCACCATTTCCAGGATCTGCACGATCGCCGCGATCACGCCGATACACGCCATCAAAGCGATGAAGCTCAGGTCGACGTTTTCCAAACCCGCCCAGGACAGTGCGCCTTCTTTCAACAGATAGGTATAGATCAGGTTGTTGGCAGGAACCGTGAGCGTCTGCACGATGACAACGGCGATGCCGAGGCCGACTGCGGTTTCGATCTTCTTCGAGACGGCAATGAACGTGCACATTCCCAAGAAGAAGGCCAGAGCCATGTTCTCGATAAAGACCGACTTAATAAATAGATTGATATAGGCTTCCATCAGTGTGCCTCCCCGTGAGCCGGCATGATGGCGAAGTCAGCCTTCTCGACTTGTTGCGGCTTCCAGGTACGCACCGCCCAGATCAGCAATCCGATCAGGAAGAAAGCGCTCGGCGGGAGCAGCAGCAAGCCGTTCGGGACATACCAGCCGCCGTCCTTCAAAAGAGGCAGCACGTCGATGCCGAGCAGTTTGCCGGAACCGAACAGTTCGCGAACGATGGCGACGGTGATCAGAATCAGGCTGTAGCCGAGGCCATTGCCTATGCCGTCGAGAAAACTTTCCCACGGCGGATTCTTCATCGCATAGGCTTCCGCGCGCCCCATGACGATGCAGTTGGTGATGATCAGACCTACGAACACCGACAATTGCTTGCTGATTTCGTAAGCGAACGCTTTGAGAATCTGATCCACCACGATCACCAGCGAGGCAATAATCACCATTTGAGCGATGATACGAATGCTGCTCGGAACGTGATTGCGGATGAATGCGATACCGGCGCTCGAGCAGGCGGTGACCGAAGTCAACGCGAGGCTCATGATCAGCGCGGTCGATAGCTGCGAAGTCACCGCCAGAGCGGAACAGATCCCTAACACCTGCAGAGTGATGGGGTTGTTATCGACTAACGGTTCGACAAGAACTTTCTTGTGTTCTTCATTAAGGTTCATCGGCTTAACCCCTCTGAGATCTAAGCTTTGCCAGATAAAGTCCGAAGCCTTCCCTGCTCATCCAGTAGCTCACCAGGTTGCTGACGCCGCGGCTCGTGAGCGTAGCGCCCGCGAGCGCATCCACTTGGTATTCCGAGCCCGGCTTGGACGGATCGACGGAGCCCTTTACGAGGCCCAATGCGACTTCGCCGATCTCGATCTGCTGTCCCTTCTCGGTCAAGTTGCTCTCGTGCAATTCCTTGCCGGTGAAGTTGTACACTTTCTTTCCTTTCCAAAGCGCCTTCCATTTCGGATTCACCACCTCGCCGCCCAGGCCGGGAGTTTCCGCCTGATCGTAAAGATTGAGGCCGATAACCGTCTGCGCATCGGCTTGCAGCGCCATAAAACCGTACATGGTGGACCACAACCCGTAACCGCTGACCGGCAGGATCACCGACTTCAATTGGCCGCCCTCCTTGACCAAGTAGACCTTGGCGTATTTGGGCTTGCGCTTGATATTGGCGATATCCTTTTCCGGCGGTATGGCCTCGCTCATCGCCGGATCCTTGGCTGCCTTGCGCTGATCGAAGGTTTTCGGATCGATCGAATCGACGTAATCGCCCGTTGCCAAGTCGACGACTTTCGGCTCGATATTCTTGAAGGCCTCGTCGACCTTGGTTCCTTCATCCAACAGGCCCGCCACCTCGAGAATGTTGACTTTTTCGTCCTTGGACTTATTGCTTTCCTGCAGCGGCTTGAGCGCAACGGCCGAACCCGATACCAATACCGCTCCGACCAGGCACAATGCGAAAGCGACGGCGAGCGTTTTCTGGAAACTGTCGTTCGGCAGCACCAGAATCTTCTGCGCGTACTCGTTCGCTTTTTCGATGAAGCCGGCGATCTTATCGGACACCTGCGTTCCCGCTGTGTTGGGATTTGCTGAATCAGGCATGACGTCTAACCCTTCTCGTGATATTCGCTTTAATTACGGCGTAGTCGATCAGCGGCGCGAAAATGTTGGCGAACAGGATGGCCAGCATGATGCCTTCCGGGAAAGCCGGGTTCACGACTCGAATCAGCACGGTCATGAAACCGATCAAGGCGCCGAAAACCCAACGCCCGGCATTGGTATGCGCCGCGCTGACCGGATCGGTGGCCATATACACCGTGCCGAAAGCGAAGCCGCCCAGAGTCAAATGCCAGTACCAGGGCATCGCGAACATGGCATTGGAATCGCTGCCGACGATGTTGAACAAGGTGGACGTTGCGACCATGCCGACCAGGACGCCGGCCATGATCCGCCACGAGGCGATGCGCGTGTAGATCAGGAATGCGGCGCCGATCAGACAGGCCAGGGTCGAGGTCTCGCCCAGCGAGCCTTGCTCGAAACCGAAGAAGGTCTGCCACCAAGAGATGCCGCCCGCCGTGATCGCGTCGACGCCTCCCATGGCGCCCAAGCCCAGAGCGGTCGCGCCGCTGAATCCGTCTACCGCGGTCCATACCGCGTCACCCGACATGGAGGCCGGATAGGCGAAATACAGAAATGCGCGGCCGGTGAGCGCCGGATTCAGGAAGTTCTTGCCGGTGCCGCCAAAAATTTCCTTGCCGATCACGACGCCGAACGAAATGCCGATGGCCACCTGCCACAAGGGCGTATTGGGCGGCAGCGTCAACGCGAACAGGATGGACGATACGAAGAAGCCTTCGTTTACATCATGCTTCCGGACGACGGCGAACAAGACTTCCCATATACCGCCCGCCACGAGCGTGACGATATAGATCGGGAAGAAATACAAGGCGCCGTGCATCACAACGGAAATCGGATTGACCGGGTTGTAGCCGAAAACGTCCATGATGGCACCGCGCCAGCCGGGTGCCGAGGCGATACCCATGCTCTCCATGGCCGAGTTGGCCTGATAGCCGGTGTTGAACAGCGCCATCAGCAAACACGGCAGAGCCGCGATCCAGACGTAGGTCATGACCCGCTTCAAATCGACTGCGTCGCGGACGTGAACCCCGCCAGCCGTCACATCGGGAGGGCTATAGAGAAAGGTGTCGACCATCTCATAGATCGGATAGAGCTTCTCCAGCCGACCGCCATGCGCGAAGTACGGATGTATCTTGTCTAAGAATTGCCTAGTACGAGACATTAGCCTTCCTTCTCAATTTGGGTAAGATTCTTGCGAAGCACCGGGCCGAAATCGTGCTTGCCCGGATCGACGAAGGTGCAAAGCGCCAGGTCTTCTTCGTCCAGTTCGAGACAACCCAAGGCCTGCGCCGTATCGGTGTCGCCCACGATCAG
>NZ_JBDIVO010000217.1:0-8389 GCF_039794385.1 Methylocaldum sp.
TCCCGAACGTCCTTCCGTTTTCGATTGGCCACGAACTCCCGGAGTGCCCGCTCGACCAGTTCACGCTTAGTCTTGGCATCGGAATACTTGAAAGCCTCTCTGACCTGCTCGTCGTTAAGAACGATGTTCGTACGCATATCAATACACCTCCTGGGGTGTATTTTGGCGCCATGCCGGAGGCGACGTCATAGGAAACAGCGCATCTTGGCCATAACTTAAGGCCGACAGAAAAACCTTTAAAGTTTCCGCCGTGGTGTCCGATAACGTTTACGAGAGTTGAATGCACAGCGCTGATGTCCTTGAGCTCGTCGATTTGAAAAATCCTAAAAGTTGAAGGAGACGATCATGTCCCAAGTGATTAATACCAATATTTCCTCGCTTAACGCTCAGCGCCAGTTGCTGAAGTCATCCAACGCGATGCAGACTGCAATGCAACGCTTGTCGTCCGGTGTGCGCATTAATAGCGCAAAAGACGACGCAGCCGGCCTTGCCATTGCAGACCGGATGACCGCGCAAATTAAAGGTTTGAATCAGGCCGCCCGAAATGCCAACGACGGCATTTCCATCGCGCAAGTCGCCGAAGGCGCCTTGGGAGAGGTCACGAACGCGCTGCAGCGTATGAGGGAACTGGCCGTACAATCCGCCAACGATACCAATACCGCGACCGATCGTGCTTCCCTGCAGAAGGAAGTGGCTCAGTTGCAGCAGGAGATTACCCGTATCGCCACTCAAACCCAATTCAACGGAAAAAATCTGCTGGATGGCTCGTTCACGAGTGCGAAATTTCAGGTTGGTGCGTATGCCGATCAGACGATCAGTTTCTCGATCGGGAACAGCAAGGCGACCAATATCGGATCGAACAGTCTCACCAATACGACGGGTACTGCGGTAGAGGCGGCGGCGGCAAGTGCTGATAAGACTGCTTTGACCGCTCTCAACCGTGTTGCGGCACAAAATCTAACGGTTACCGGGAATATCGGGTCCGCGACCTTGGCCGTAGCAAACAATGATTCAGCCAATGCGATCGCGACGGCTGTGAATAACGCCACGGCATCCACGGGCGTAACGGCAACGGCGCTGACTAAAGCAACTCTTTCCGGTCTAGCCGCTGCCGGTACGTTGACGTTTAATTTGTATGGTTCGAACAGCAGCGCCGTTGCGATCTCGGCAAACGTCTCCAGTACTGGCGATCTCACTTCGCTGGCGGAAGCCATTAATGGTGCGGCGGCAAGTACCGGTATCACCGCAGAACTGGATGCTTCGAGAAGTTCGATCACGCTGAGCCAAGCCGAAGGTTACGATATTGTCATCGAAGACTTTTTAAATAGCGCCGGCGCGGGCGGTACTATCAATTTCCAAGGCTTGAACGCTGACACCGGGGCAACGGAAGGTGCCGCCGCTACCTTGGGCGCAGCGGTGGGAACAGACTCTAGTAAAGTGGTCGGAACCCTCATGTTTAGCTCCGCAAGCTCGTACACCGTCACCACGGATACGACGGGTACCTTGTTCAGTGCAGCGACGAATGCAAGCACTCTAAGTGCAGTGGGAAGCATTAACGTCGGTACTCAGTCGGGGGCAAACTCGGCTATTAAGTCTGTCGACGGTGCACTCGCTTTCGTTGACGACCTCCGCGCCACCCTGGGCGCTGTCCAAAACCGCTTCAGCTCAGCGGTAGCCAATATGCAGGCCACTTCGCAAAACATCAGCGCCGCAAGAAGCCGTGTGTTCGATGCCGATTTCGCGGCTGAAACGTCCGAGCTGAGCCGGAATCAGATCCTGCAGCAGGCCGGTACGGCAATGTTGGCACAGGCGAATGCCTCAACCCAAAACGTGCTCTCGCTGCTTCGGGGTTAATTTCCGAGCTGGCTAAACCGGAAAGCGGGAACACTGAGGCGTTCCCGCTTTCTTCTTCGAGCAATAGGAGATCGATATGGAAGCCCCGATAGCTTTAGGCAATGTAACGGCTCTGAAGCCGAACATGGTGCGCCGCCAGACGGCAGACGAGGTGGGCTCTGAAACCCTCGCCGCAGCGGGAAGCACCGGGGCGGCAGAGCAGGTTTCTACGGTCAGGGCGGTTCCCCCGGCTTTGGCCGCCGAGGCGTTTGCTTCCTCGGGAAGAGAAGGAGAGAAACGGCAGGACGAAGTCGCCCATGCCGTGCGCAATTTCAACGAATTTTTTCAAATGGTGCGGAGAACGGTCCAGTTTTCCATTGACGAAGATTCGGGGCGAACGATAGTGCAAGTCAGGGATGCCGAGACCGATGAACTTATTCGCCAAATCCCCTCGGAAGAGATTTTGCGACTCGCAAAACATTTAGACGAATTCAAAGACGGATTTAAAGGCATGTTGTTGAAGGAAAAAGTGTGAGTTTGGACGGTTTGTCAGTTCGGCTGACGAGCCGGCTCGGCCGAATCGGTTCAAGCGTAAGGCGTGGATATATCCTTATTGGGACAGAGCGGCAACAGGTAATGCGGAGGGTTTGATGGCAGGTATTACATCGACGGGGCTCGGATCCGGCCTCAATATATCCAGCATGGTCAGCCAATTGGTGCAGGCGGAGCGTGCTCCGTTCGCTGCCCGTTTGGATCGGCAAGAAGCCGAGATCCAATCCAAGATTTCCTCGTTTGGAAATTTCAAGAGCGCTTTATCGGCTTTTCGGGATAGCCTCTCGGCGTTGAAAAACCTGAGTAGTTTTCAAAAGATCGGCGCAACTTCCAGCGACAGCAGTATTGTCAGTGCTTCGGCGGAAAGCAATGCCGATCTGGGTAATTACAAGATCGAGGTCAAGCAGCTCGCGCAGAGCCACGCACTGGCAACCGGTTACTTCGCATCGGCCAACGCAGTGGTTGGAACCGGGACTTTGACGCTGAAATTCGGCACTACGGACTATACGCCGCCGGTGGATGCCACCCCGGGTAGTTATAACGGATTTACCCAAAATCCCGACAAAGGCACGCTGACCCTTGAGATCGACTTGAGCAACAATACCCTCAGCGGCATCCGAGATGCTATCAACAACGCCAAGGCCGGAGTGACTGCGGTTATAGTCAACGATAGCGGCGGTTCTCGCCTTGTACTGAATTCGAGTGAAACCGGCGCCGAGAACAGCTTGCAGATCAGCGTAGCCGATGATGATGGAAATTCGGTCGACGCCTCAGGCCTGTCCGTCCTGTCTTTTAATGCCGCCGCTGCTAACCTCCAGCAGACCCAGATGGCGTTGGACTCGAAAATCGTTATCAATGGACTTGAGGTTACCAATGCGAGCAACACGATCAAAGATGCTCTTAAAGGGGTGACGTTAAATCTTCAATCCGCTCAATCCGAGAAGATCGTCAATGTGTCGGTCAGCCAGAGCAATGACGACATCAAAAAGCTTATAGAAGGTTTCGTAAAAAGTTTTAACGAATTGGCAAAGACGGACCGAAGCTTAACCGGCTATGACGCAGCCCAGAAAGCAGGCGGAATTTTACAGGGCGATCCCACGGTACGCGGCGGTATGGGGCAGCTTCGCTCGGAACTGGGACGATTTATCCAAGGTCTCGAAGGTTCGGCGAAAACCTTGGCCCATATAGGAATCCGAACGCAAAGAGACGGCACCCTCAATTTGGACAGTTCCAAGCTAAACGAGGCGCTAAATGCGGATCGGAGCAGCGTAGCCGCTTTGTTTGCGGCCATCGGGCGTCCCACGGATTCCGGGGTGATATATTCCAGCAATACCGTCGATACCAAGCCGGGAACTTATGCGGTCAATATTACCCAAGCAGCTACCCAGGGCTTTCTGAACGGCGGTGCCGTCAATTCATTGGTGGTGGACGGCGACAACGACACCTTCAAGATCAAAGTCGATGGGGTCTTGTCGGCAGATATCACCTTGACGCAAGCGACCTATAGCAATCATGCGGCTCTGGCGGCAGAGATTCAATCCCGCATCAATGGCGACAGTGCCCTCAAAGCAAAAGGTATTTCAGTTGGCGTGAGTTATGACGATGTCAACAATCGATTTGTCATTCAATCCAAAAATTATGGCTCGGAGTCTCAAGTTGAAATCACGCAGGTCGATATTAATAGTGAAGCGACCTTGGGATTAAAGCTCGCCTCTAGTTCGACGGAGGGCACCGGGGGCATGGATGTCGCCGGAAGCATCGGAGGTTTGGAGGCAACGGGCAAAGGGCAAGAATTGACCGCAACGGCGGGCGATGCCCAGGGGCTTAAGCTTCTGATCTCGGATACCAAGACCGGCGACCGGGGCGAGGTTGGTTTTTCCCGTGGGCTGATAGAACGACTGGACAAGGTGCTTGCCGGATTGTTGGACAGTAAAGGAGCCATAAAGGCGCGTACTGACGGTCTGGAAAAGAATCTCGAGAAAATTCAAGAAAGCCGAGAGCGTTTAGAGAGTCGAATGAGTGATTTCGAAAAGCGTCTTCTGGATCGATTCAATAAGATGGATGCTCTTTTGGGGCAGTTTCAGAGTATCAGCAGTTATTTGAGTCAGCAGTTGGCCGCTTTGCCACTGGCTAACCAAAACAAGAAATAAGAAGAGGTTATACGCCATGAGACCCGCTCAGTTTGCATTGAATCAGTATCGGCAAACTACCGTGCAGGCGAGTGCCGAGTACGCCGATCCGCATACTCTGATAATGATGCTTTTTAATGGGCTGAACGAAAAAATTTCCGTTGCCAAGGGCGCGATACAAAGGGGGGAGCTCGCCGAGAAGGGCCAAGCCATCGGCCGTGCAATTGAAATCGTCGGCTACCTCCAAGCCTGTCTGGACTTGGATAACGGCGGCGAAATCGCGGTAAATCTGGATCGACTTTATACCTATGTTACCGAGCAGCTGTTTTACGCCAGCGCGCAAAACGATCAGAGTGCCCTGGACGAAGTCGGCGGTTTGATAAAGGAGATCAAGAGTGCTTGGGAGGCGATACGAGAGCCGGTTCCGTCTCAGACTGTTGAAAACAGGTTAGCTTCAGCAAGCTTTTAATCGTCCGAGACCGGGTATGCCGCGATGTCAGATCTGACGCCCGAAACCGAGAAGCTTCTTGCAATGTGCCGTTCGATCCTAACGGCGGCCGAAGGTATGGAGTGGGAGAGGGTTGCTCGGCTGGAGAGGGAACGGATGCCCCTGATTGAGAAACTGTTTTCGCCGGCCTATCTTGAGAAAAGCGATAACGAGTCTTTGGTTCGTTTAGTCGAGGAAGTGCAGACCATCGACGGGAAGGTTATGTCTTTGATTGAGGCGGAAAGAAACCAAGCTGCTCAAGAACTACGCATGCTCAGAAACTCCCGGCAACGCGAGCAAGCTTATCGATCGGCTGAAAATGAGTGAGTTCAAAGAGTCCGGACACGCACTCGCATTCCGGGACCAGGGTCGGTGTCCGCACCATCAAGCCCGGTTCAATATCCATTCCAATACCATCTTGCTGCCGAAATAGGCCAGCATTAGCGACACAAAGCCTCCTAGCGTCCAGCGGATAGCTATGGTTCCCCGCCAGCCGTAGCGAGCTCGTCCGATCAGTAGTACGCCGAACAAGACCCAGGCAAGGATGGACAGCACGGTCTTATGGGCCAAATGCTGAGCGAACATGTCTTCCAGAAAAATAAAGCCTGTGAGCAGTGACACGCTAAGAAACACGAACCCGGCCGCAATCAGCTGAAACAACAGGGATTCCATGGTTTGCAGAGGCGGGAGCGAGCGTAGCAAGAGGTCGGAATGGTGGCTGCGCAGCCGCCAGTCCTGAAACGCCAGCAGCGCTGCCTGAAAGGCGGCAATATTGAGAAAACTGTAAGCGAGCATGGAGACCACGATGTGAATGGTCAAAGGCCAGGAAAGGTCTTTCACCGTGTGAACGCTCTCCGGGATGCTGAGTTTTAGCAGAAGGACCAGCGCGGCCATCGGAAAAATCACCATCCCGAGTTTATCCACCGGTTTCGCGAGAGCCGTCAGGAGCAAGATGGCTACGATCACCCAAGCCACTAACGACATCGCGCTCAGAAAGCTGAGGTTGAGTCCTTCGTTAGTCTGAAAGCCGCTGGTGAGCGCAAGCCCGTGCAAAACGGCGGCGAACCAACCGAGTGTCAAGGGTTTCAACCGCCGAAGCGTGGGTGTCTCCATGGCCGCATAGTCGTTCTCGCGCAGCGAGCGAATCAGGGTAAGAGCGGCAGCGACATAAGTGGCGATCGCTATGGCGCCAAACAGCGTAGAATTCATTTAAATCATGTCCTCCTGAGCTCTCTAGTCTGGCATAATGGCCGATCAAGATGAAGTAATCTGGGTATTTCCATAGCCCGTAGGATTAAGAGCCATGTTTGACAACCTTACCGAACGTTTAACCCAATCGCTCAAAAAAATTCGCGGTCAGGGCCGATTGACCGAGAGCAATGTTCAGGACACCTTGCGAGAGGTGCGTATGGCCCTCTTGGAAGCCGATGTGGCTCTACCGGTCGTCAAGGATTTCATCGAGCACGTCAAGACACGCGCCTTGGGGCAGGAAGTTCAGTCCAGCCTTACGCCCGGGCAGGCGCTAGTGAAGATCGTCAATGAAGAATTGATCGCCATCATGGGCAGTGCCCACGAGCGGCTCAGTCTGGCGACGCAGCCGCCGGCGGTGATTCTGATGGCAGGTCTCCAAGGCGCCGGTAAAACCACCACGGTTGCCAAGCTGGCCCGCTGGCTCAAGGATAACGAGCGCAAGTCCGTAGTGGTCGCGAGCGCCGATATCTATCGTCCGGCCGCTATCGATCAACTGCAAACTCTTGCCGCTGAGGTGGGCGCCGATTTTTTTCCGAGCGATCCGACGCAGAATCCGGTGGATATCGCTCGCAACGCCGTCGAATATGGCCGGAAGAAATACAAGGATGTCGTCATTATCGACACGGCCGGCCGTCTTCATATCGATGACGAGATGATGGAGGAAATCAGACAGATTCACTCCGCCATCGACCCGATCGAAACGCTGTTCGTGGTCGATTCGATGACCGGTCAGGACGCCGCCAATACCGCGAAAGCATTCGGCGACGCACTTACCCTGACCGGTGTCGTTCTGACCAAAACCGACGGCGATGCCAGAGGTGGCGCGGCGTTGTCGGTTCGCCACATTACGGGCAAGCCCATCAAATTCTTGGGTGTGGGTGAAAAGACAGCTGCCTTGGAACGTTTTCACCCCGATCGAATCGCGTCCCGAATCTTGGGCATGGGCGATGTCCTGAGTCTGATTGAGGAGGCCGAGCGCAAGATCGATAAGACGAAAGCCGAAAAACTGGTCAAGAAGATTCAGAAGGGCAAGTCTTTCGACTTGAACGACTATCGCGATCAACTGCTGCAGTTGAAGAATCTGGGCGGCGTCGCCGCAATGTTCGACAAGCTTCCCGGCATGGCGAACGTGCCGCAGCACGTGAAGGAAAAAGTGAACGACAAGGAAATGATTCAGCAGATCGCCATCATCAACTCGATGACCAAGCAGGAGCGGGCATTTCCGGATGTGATCAACAACTCGCGAAAACAGCGCATCGCAAAAGGCGCGGGCACGGATATGCAGAACATCAACCGTCTGCTCAAGCAGTATGATCAGATGCAGAAGATGATGAAGAAATTCAAGAAGGGCAATCTGATGAACATGCTGCGAGGGATGAAGGGCAATCTAGGACGGGGGATGCCGTTTTAGGGCGATTCTTGATTTGGCATCACGCCCGCCTCGCGCCGGCGTAATTTCGATTTGTGGCAGCGGGTTATCCGGTTCGACGGCTCAACTCTCTGAGCTTCATCAAAGCATAAACCGATTCAAGATGGGGAATCGGCACGCCTGCGTTCCATCCCGCCCTCACGGCATTACCTAGAATGGCCTCCGTTTCCATCGGCCGACCGGCCTCGAAATCCAGCAGCATACTGGTCTTGTATGGCGGCATCTTGTAGGTGCTCTCGATGTTTTTATCGACGGTATCTTCGGGCAACGGATGTCCCGTGGCTTTGGCGATCAGGCAAACCTCTTCCATGATGGCCCGAACGAAAGACTCTTGAGTCGAGAGTATGTCATTCGTGCTGAGCCCCGCGGAGAGGACCGACAGCGGGTTGAAGGGCGCGTTCCAAACGCATTTTTGCCAGCGGGCGGCAACGATATCCTCGGAGGCGACGCATGTAATACCGGATCGCTCGAATACTCTACAAAGCGCCAGAGCTTTTTCCGAAAGCCCCTGCGGATAATTGCCCAAGGCTAGCCGGCCGTAAGCCTGGTGCCAGATTTTGCCGGGTGCGGTGCGGGTGACGCATATAAATGCGAGGCCGCTGATCAGTTCGTTATCGGGAAAGGCTTTCGCGATTTCGTCTTCGATGTCGATGCCGTTGGAAACGAGAACGATGGACGTGTCGGGTCCCACGGCGTCTTTCAGAAGGC
>NZ_JBDIVO010000218.1:0-8286 GCF_039794385.1 Methylocaldum sp.
GGCGTCCTTAAGTCCGGCCGACCGTTCGATCCCAATCATGGGCTTGCATCGTGATTTCTAAGACGGTATCTACGACTTTCCGAGGAATTCATTCTTGTAGGATGGGTAGAGCGAAGCGAAACCCATCGATGGTGGGTTAGGTGGCGAGGCCGTAACCCACCGAACGACTTCGGACCGGTGGGTTACGCTTCGCTAACCCACCCTACGATAATGTTCACTCGAATGCCGGATGGAATAAGCGGTCAACCGCCGTTCCTTAGGTTCAAAGGGGGCCGGGCGATGTTCCTTGCAAAGGATCGCCTCGGTCGAAAGGCTCAGCGCCCGCGGCGAGCCAGAAATCCCCGCAGCAGCAGGGCCAGGGGCGAGCGTTTGAGCTGCAGCGATTCCTCCAGCGCCTGCCGGGCCGCGGCGGCGTCGCCCGCGCCGAGCCGGGCGACGGCCTGGTGCAGCTTCGCGCACGCCTGTGCCTCGGCGGCGAGCGGGAGGCTCAAATCGGTCCGGCAGCGGGCGCACACCGGGTCCTCCCGCAACCGGGCCTGGCAGGTGGGGCAGCGCTCCATCAGGTATCGAGGTAATAGAGAATGTCGGCGAGACGCTCCACCGCCGTCTCGACGGCCTGGAGATCGCCGGCGGCGATGCCGTCCCTGATATCTTCGATGAGGTCGATCATGTCCTCGCGGTCTTCCTCGGACGCTTTCTCCAGCAGGCGTTCCGCCTTTTCCACCAGAGCCCGCGCCTTGACCTCCGTATGATGCCGCTCCGAAGCCGCTCCTTCCACAAGCGTTTCGGCTCCGGCCGCCGGCCCGAACAGGGCGTCGATGCGGGCCTTGGCCGCCCCCATCTCCTCTCCCTGGAAACGGGCGATGGCATTGTTGATGGTGATGGACTTGGAAAGGCCGGTGTCCTTCTCCCGAGCCGAGACGTGCAGGATGCCGTTCAGATCCAGATCCAGGCTGACCGTGACGGTGTTGCCCGCGGGCACCTTGCGCAGGCCCTTCACCCTGAATTCGCCGATTTCGATATTGTTCAGGGCGTCCGGGGCCTCGCCCTGGTAAATCCGGACGTCCACTTCCTGCTGACCGTCAAAGCTGGTGTAAAAGGCCTCGGTCTTGCTCACCGGCAGCGGGGTGTTCTTGCGGATGATGGGGACATAGACGTAGGGGTAGAGTTCGCCGTCGAGTTCGGCTATGGCGGAGGTCCCATAGGTGTAGGGCGTGATGTCGACCAACACCGCGGATACCGATTCTCCCGCGATCACCCCGGCCTGGACGGCCGCGCCCATGGCGACGCACAGATCGGGGTCGATGTTCCGGTGCGGCTCCTTGCGAAGCTCGCCGAACAGCCGCTCGCTGACGACGGGCGTGCGGGTGCTGCCGCCCACCAGCAGGATTTCGTCGATGTCGGAAGCGGTCAGGTTGGCGCCGCGCAGGGCGATGTGCACCGCTTCCAGGGTTTCGTCGATATAGCCCGCGATCATCTGCTCGTACTCGTAGCGGGACAGCTCCAGCGACAAATGGATGGGCGTCCCCTCCTTCTCGAACAGATATTCCTCGTCGATGCGCACGAAGGGCTGGTCGGACAGGGTTCGCTTGGCGCTCTCCGCGGCCCGGTTGATACGCGCCATGATCTGCCGCGACTCGGTGATGTCGAAGTCGTGCTCGCGCTTGATGTGCTCGACCAGATGATCGACGATCCGGGCGTCGAAATCGTCCCCGCCCAGCCGGTTGTTGCCGTGGCTGGCCAGGACTTCCACCACATCGTCCTCGATGCTCACCACCGACACGTCGAAGGTGCCTCCGCCCAGGTCGTACACCAGTATCCGTTTGCGCGTTCCGGTCTTGGCCTCGTAAGCCAGCGCCGCGGCCGTGGGCTCGTTGATGATGCGCACCACGTCGAGACCGGCGATCTCCCCTGCTTCTCGGGTGGCCTGGCGCTGGGCGTCGGAAAAATAGGCGGGGACGGTGATCACCGCCTTTTGCACGCTCCGTCCGAGGTAGTCCTCGGCGGTCGCCTTGAGACGCTTGAGGATGATGGCGGAGATTTCCTGCGGGCTGAAGTGCTGGCCCGCCAGCTCCACCCTGAGATCTTCGCCCATGTGGCGCTTGATGGACTTGACCGTGCGCTCCGGGTAGAGAATGTACTGATTGTGCGCCGGTTCGCCCACCAGGACGTCGCCGTGCTCGCCGATGCCGACGAAGGACGGCAGGATCTTGCGTCCTTCCCGGTCGGGGATGACGGTTACCTTGCCCTCCTTCAGAATCGCCACTTCCGAGTTGGTCGTGCCGAGATCGATGCCGATGATGATGTCGCTCATAGTTTGTTGGCCCTGACTTCCGCTAAACGTAAGACTTCGTCGCCCCAGAGAAATCCCTTGCGCAGTTCCGCCGTGACGATGCCGTTTTCGAGATCGGGCTGCCGGTCCAGTTCCAGCACGGTCATGGTGTGGGGATCGACGGGCAGACCCATGACCTCCAGCGGCCGGACCTCGTGGCGCGCCAGGATTTCCTCCAGCCGTCTGAGGCTCATGCCCTGGCCTTCGCGTATGCTCTCGATAAAGCGCCGGTCCTCCGGACGCGACTTGATGCGGAACCAGCCCTTGACCGGACGGTAGTTGCGCAACGCATTGAGACCCGCGGAGAGCCGGTCGTGCACATCCAGAAGATCCAGCAGCGCGGAACGCAGGGCGCTGCGGCGCAGGGTGGAAAACTCGCCCTGAAACCGCTCCAAAGTCCGATTCAGATTGCTCTGGCTGTCCCTGAGCCATTCGTGCGCTTCGCCGACCGTATCGAGAGCGGTGCGGAACTGGCGCGACTCGGTCCGGACCTCGGTGCGTAGCGCCGCCAGCTCACCGAACAGGGTGAAAAGGTCGGTCTGCCTCGCCGCGTCTTCCTCGAAACCGGCGGGCGTATCGAGGTACTGCCGGAATTCTTCCAGCAGACGGATCTTGTTCGCTTCGTCCATCATGTATCGGTGTGCGTCTCGGACAAATGCTCGGCCAGGCCCTCGGTGAGCGTCCGGATCAGGGTGCCGGCATCCGGCCGTTCCGGCCGGCCCGGTCGCAGAATCTGGCGCAGCAGGACGGAAACGTCGGGCTTTTCCCGATGGAACAACCGGTATTCCCGGCGCTTCTTGTCGGTCTCGATGAGCTCATAAGCCTTGCGGATACGCCGGAACTCCCCGGCGTTCCGCTCCGGCGGGAATTCCCGGACCTTGCGTAGATAAGCCTTCTTGATTGCCTCGTCGCCGGCGTCTTCCTCCACGCCCAGCACTTCGTAAGGGGTTTCCATGGACTCTCCTAGGATTTTTTCGTGTTCTTGGATTTCTTGCCGCGGCCGGGCAGGGGCAGTCCGTCCAGAATCCGGCTCGCGTCCACACCCAGGCCGCCCAGCAATTTGTCGAGAATCAAACCCAGCGCATCCTTCTCCGATAGCTTCTCGAACTGCTCGGGGGGATAGTCGCCGAGCAATTCCTTCGCCCGTTCCTCGGGGGACAAGCGGTCGAGTTCCTCGATGCGCTCCGCGAACCGCTCGGCCGCCTCCTCGTCGAGACTGTCCAGCCCGTCCGGAAAAGCCTCATGAAAATCGGGTTGCAGGGATTCCTCGTGCTTGCGCAGAAATTGATCGATCAAGGCCGCGGTGCGGCGGTCGCCCGCCTGGTGCGCCTGGTCCAGATTCATCTGTAGCCGGAGCCCATCCATGGGCAGCAGCCTGCCCGCATCGCCCCGGCATTTCGCATAAACCTCGAAATACGCGAACACCGGCGCGTAGCGGCACCGCCTCGCCGCCTGTTTCGCGCATTCGCCCAGAAGCTCGTATTGGCCGGCAGCGCCGAAGCCCTGGCAGAGGCCGAAGAAATCCTCCTCGGACAGTTCCGCCTGTTTGAAGCTGCGCTTCAGCATCGGCGCCAGCTTGTGGAGAGCCTGCGAGAGATTCTGCCGCCCCTCGCCCCGGTACAGGCCGAGCAGCCTGACCAGGGCCATGAGTTCCGCCCTGTCCGCCGAATGCTGCTTGTCCAGCCCCTGGACCAGGCTATCGGGACCCTTCAGAGGCATGTCCGCCGCGAGCACTTCGATCGCCCACTGAAACCAGGCCGCCGCGCCGCCGCCCGCGGCGGTCCATGCCTCCTGCCAAAGATTCCGGCAGCGTTCGTTGTCGGCCTGCCAGAAGGCCGATAGCCCATCGAGCCAGAGCAGGGCCGCGCTGCGCCGCTGGGGATCGAGCTTGCGGGCCGCGGTCAGCTCCGCTTCCGCCAGATCCGTGCGTCTGGCTTTCAGTTGCTTGCGGGCGTGGCCCAGATGGGCCTCCAGCAGAAAGCGGCGGGCATCGCTGTTGATGGGGTCGATTTCAAGGAGGGTCTTGGCATAGTTCGCCACCTTCTTGAACGCCTTGCGGCGCTGGGCCGCCCGCATCGCCGGAAGCAGAACCTCCGGGTCCCGCGGATAGCGCTTCACGGCGCGGTCCAGCCAGGACAGTGCGGCCTTGGCGTCGTCGAACTGCTCCAGCAGTCCGATCAGCCTTAGGTAGGCTGGCTTGTCGTCCGGGTCCAGTTCCAGGCTCTGCTCCAGGCAAGCGATGGCCAACTCGGGGAATTCCTTCTCGGCCAGGTCGGCCACATGGCGGAAGATCAGAGCCTGGGTGAGAGGTTCATCGCGGCCCTGCGGGGCATTCTTCAAGAGAGCGATGCATTCCTGCCAATACCGGCTGGCCTCTGGATAATCGAGTATTTCCTCGGCGTGGAGCGCCTTGATGCGGCATTGTTCGAAGGGAATCAGCTTGCCGAATGCCCGCTCGTAGAACGGGATGGCCTCCGGGGAGTCCGCCAGGGCCGCGAGACAGAAGCGGCGGCTTTCGGCCTCGCCCAGTTCGGCGCGGTGACGCAGGACCGCTTCCAGGAGCGGCCGGGCACCCTTGGCCTGGGCGGCGTTCTGGATGTCCCGCAACAGCGCCAGTTCCTTCTTGCCGTAGCCTTTCAGCTTGTCGACGACGGCACGCAGCTTCGGCGGAAGCTTGAGATAAGCCGCCACGTCCGGCGCAGGGGTTGCCAACTGTTCGCGCAGAGCCGCGGCCAGATTCCGGCAGGCCGAATCGGGATCGACGCGGTCCAGGACTTCCGACGCCCCGTCGGGATCGCGTTCCACCGCAAGGAGGCCCTTGAGCAGAGTGCGCAGATTCCGGTACGGCGAGCGGGACGATACCTGCCGCAGGCATTCCTCCGCTTCGGCTTCCCGGCGCTCCGCATAAGCCGCGAGGGCTTTCCGGAGCAGCGGCTGCTGCCGGACGATGGCATGCTCCCTGGGCAGGGCATCGAGCAGCTTGTCGTTTTCCAGGGCCAGCAAAGCCG
Organism: Methylocaldum sp.; assembly: GCF_039794385.1. Taxonomy (NCBI): domain Bacteria; kingdom Pseudomonadati; phylum Pseudomonadota; class Gammaproteobacteria; order Methylococcales; family Methylococcaceae; genus Methylocaldum; species Methylocaldum sp. The sequence goes on from NZ_JBDIVO010000218.1 coordinate 5,341, forward strand.
CGGCCTCGACCAGACGCCGCCCCGGCGCGGAGGCGGCAAAGTCATCGGGGACCGCTGCCAGCGCCTGGCCGAGCTTGCCCATCTGCCCGGCCTTGAGCAGCCAGGTCAGGTACTCCCCCGAAAGCGGCGCGCCGGGGCGAAGACCGGCATGGTTCTCCCACAGCATCGCCGCTTCCTGGAACATGCCCTTCCCGGCCAGTTCGCGGGCACGTCCCAGATAGGCCTCGGCCAGAAGGTCTTCCGACTCCTGCCGGCGCTCCTGTTTCAAGAGGTCCTTCAGAGACGCGATCGCGTCCTTGAAATACCCGCTCTGTAGAGCGCGCTGGGCCGCGGCTTTGAGTGCCGGCACGGATTTCAGCGGTGAAGGTTTGGATTTCATCGGCGGGTTGGAAAGCAGGGGACAAGATGCGAACGGGGATTATCGCAAAAAATCGCCATTCGCGATTCAAGGAGATGTACGGATGCGGTATCGAATGAATCCCGTCAGCCGACCGGTTCAGCGGCGACTTTCCGGATTCGACGCAGGTTCGGACCGGCACGGTCCCGACTGGCAGTCGAAATCGGGTTCAGCACGCAGGATGGGCAAAGGCCTTAGGCCGTGCCCATCCTCACCGGGAAAGTTGGGGTGGGAGTTCGTAGGTCGGCAATCCCTTGCCGACACTTTCGTCGGCAAGGGATTGCCGACCTACTGAGGACGATCACGCCGGTTACGGGTAGCAGGTGTCCCGAACCGAAATCGAAGGGCGGCAGACGGCTAGCGGATCTTGAAGCGGCCGACCTGTTCCTGAAGGTGCGAGGCCAGTCGGGCCAATTCCTCGCTGGCGGCTGCCGTCTGCTCGGAGCCTTGAGCCGTTTCATGGGAGATTCCGCTGATGTTGACTACATTGCGGTTGATTTCTTCGGCGGTGATGCTTTGTTCCTCGGCGGCCGCCGCGATTTGGGTGTTCATGTCCTTGATGGTGTCGATGAAGCGATTGATGATCTCCAGCGATTCGCCGGCGTTGATCGCTTGATCGACGCTGGTCTTGGCCGCGCTCTTGCCCTGCACCATCGCGGAGACGGCTTGGTTCGCCCCGGTCTGGAGGCGTTCGATCATGCCCTGGATTTCCTGGGTCGATTGTTGCGTGCGGCTTGCCAGAGTGCGGACTTCGTCCGCCACCACCGCGAAGCCGCGGCCTTGTTCGCCGGCGCGGGCCGCTTCGATGGCGGCGTTGAGCGCCAGCAGATTGGTTTGCTCGGCAATGCCCCGAATCACGTCCAGAACGGCGCCGATGGCCACGCTATCCTCTTTCAGCTTGTTTATGGCTTCGGAGGTTTTCTCCACTTCGGTCGCGAGGCCATTGATGCTTTGGATAGTGTGCTTGACGACCGTGGTGCCGTTCTTGGCCTGTTCGTTGGCGTCCTGAGCGGCTTCGGCGGCGCGGGATGCGTTCTGGGCGACCTCGTGGACGGTCGCCGACATTTCCGTCATGGCCGAGGCGACTTGCTCGGTTTGCTCGTTCTGGTTGAAGACGCGCTGCCGGCTTTGCTCGGTGATCGTCGACAATTCTTCCGCCGCCGCCGCCACCTGTTCGGCATCCTTGACGATATCCCGCACCATGCCGGCCAGGTTTTTGATCACCGTGCTGCATTTCCAGGCCATCCAAGAGAATTCGTCCTTGCCCTCCAGGGAAATGTTCTTGGTTAAGTCGCCGGCGGCCATCGCGCTCAGCGCGTCCACCAGTTTTTCGGCGCGTTTTGCGGAGTGCCGGCCCAAATAGGCGGCCAGTGCCAGCATCGTGACCGATGCCGCGACCGCGGTAATGATTACGCCGGTAATATCGTCATTTTCGCCCGCCGTCTTGATGCTCATGAAAGTCACCGAGGCGACGCCGGCGATGCCGACACCCATGGCCAGGTACATCTGGCGGGATAAATTCAGGTTTTCTACGAAGGATTTCAGCATGGCTCGATCTCTGGGTTAATTATTGTTTTGCAACCTGAGTCACAAGTTTAGTCAGAAATTTTCGAGCCGTAGGGAGAGACTAGGGCGGCTGTTACAAAGCTTCGACGATCTCCCTGATCAAAGCCGGGCCTCGGTAGATGAAGCCGGTGTAGAGTTGGATCAATTCCGCGCCGGCCTCGAATTTCCGGCGAGCGTCCTCGGCGCCGGCGATGCCGCCGCAAGCGATGATGGGAACGGCGCCTTGCAAAGCCTGCCCGAGTCGGGCGACCACATCGGTCGATTTGCAGAACAAAGGGCGGCCGCTGAGTCCGCCGGTTTCTTCGCCGTGAGCGAGTCCTTCGACGCCTTCTCGGGAGGCGGTGGTATTGGTGGCGATCACCGCATCGATTCCGTATTTGACCAGGGCGTCCGCCGCCTGCTTGATTTGCTCCGGTTCGAGATCGGGCGCGATCTTGACGGCCAGCGGAACGCGCCGGCCGTGAGTCTGGGTCAGATTCTCCCGCTCCTGCCGCAAGCCGGACAGCAGATGGTCCAGGTTTTCGCCGGCCTGGAGGTCGCGCAGGCCGGGCGTATTGGGAGAGGAAATGTTGACCGTGACATAGCTGGCGTGCGGATACACTTTGCGCAATCCGATCAGATAGTCGTCGAGCGCCCGATCCAATGGGGTATCGCGGTTCTTGCCGATGTTGATGCCCAATATGCCGCTGTAACGCGCCTTTTTGACCTGCTCGACCAGGTAGTCCACACCTTTATTATTGAATCCCATGCGGTTGATGAGCGCCTCGGCCTCGGGCAGGCGGAACAAACGCGGCTTCGGATTGCCCGGTTGCGGGCGGGGCGTCACCGTGCCGATCTCGATGAAGCCGAAGCCCAGAGCGGCCAGGCCGTCTATGCATTCGCCGTTCTTGTCGAGCCCGGCTGCCAGACCTACCGGATTCGGGAAGCTGAGGCCCATCACCGTTCGCGGCTTGGGGGCGGCCGAATGATGAAGGGGATTCAGC
>NZ_JBDIVO010000219.1:0-8273 GCF_039794385.1 Methylocaldum sp.
CCGAGTGCGATAAGGTTCCTCTCGATTGCTTGCAAAGCGCTCATTTCAGCTGAACCGCAGGAAAGAGTGGCAGTTGTCTCAAAGGCTCATGGGGAGCGAACTCGGCGCCGAGAACCTCTAGGTGGGGATCTAGGCGGAGCAGGACGGCGTCCCGTTCGGGGTCCTCTCCATGCCGTAGGAGTACCCAATCTCCGCCCGCATAGCAGGCTAGACGACAACCGACCAGGGATGGAAAAGAGATTCCGGCCAACCGACTGGCAAGTCCATTAAAAAGGTTTCGATGCGCCTGCAGTTCCATTCGAAAAGAGTCCCGCATTTCGACAGCCAACCGCAGAACGAGAACCGTCTGCCAGCTATACAGGGCAAGCGTACCGGGGCCGGAGGGCTGAACATCCGGTTTCACCAAACCACGGCGGCAGGTCCACTCGCGAAGTTGGTCAGCACTGAGTCCGGTGAGTCTAAGAACCTCTTTCGCTTGAATCATTATGCTTACCTCTCGAGTGGGTATTATACCCTCTTTATGTTAAATAAACGGGTATAATACCCGGTTACTTTTGCGAAAGCTTAGATTATTTTGGCAGATGCTGTCCATCAAGGATGACGCGATAGACTACCTCGCCCGAGATGTCGTTTCATGTTGAAAAAGATTGCAGGGCGAGCCGCAGTCCGTGACGGACCACGCGAACTAAGGTGCTGAGAGTGGCCTACCCATTCGATTAATAGCGAAAGGCGAGGTCTGGCCGAGAGGGCTGAGGAATTATTCACGGTGCGTTTCCTTACTTTGTGGGACAGCGTCAGAGACATCGGCTCTGACGCTGTGGATCAAAACTGCACCACTGGCGATCCCCGGGGATCAGGCCAAAAGAAAACCGAACTACGGCGACACCGACAAGTACGCTGTCGCCGTATTACCTCAAGCGCCTTTGGCGCCCAATCACACAAAACACATCGGTTCCGTCCCTATGGCCACTTCCTGCGTGTAAGGGTCGTACGACCCGTGCAAAGGCAGCATCGAGAAAGTTTCCGAAATCTGGGTAGTCCCAGCGGGATGGATCGCGACGGAAGAGAGGAACTCCGTTGTATCCTCTACAAATACTGCATCAACAAAAGTCGCAGAATAAATAACAGGGGTGATTAAAAACAGCTTATTAGAGGGTCTCAAGATAAAAAGATAAAGTTCCTTGGTAACGTAGGTGTCTTGCGCTCCGTCTTGAGCGAAGATGCTGACATTAAACGCTGCTCCGAAAGGATTTCCGCGGAGTAAAGGGCTGGGGCTACCTGCGAAAGCTGTCGCTATTACTCCGCCATTAGCATCCAGACCGGAGCTCTCATTAGTCACTTCATACATGAACTGTTGGTCTAAGACGTCCCAAGTAACCGTCGTGGTGGTTGTGCCGTTGACATAACCACCCATGAAAGGCGACAGCTCCCATTCCTTAGAGATCGTTTGTGATTTACTAAACGAACCGGACAGACTGTACACCTCCGTATCTCCGAGTGTCACTGAGTAGGAGAAAGTCCCGGACGACTCCGTACTGCCGGAAAAACTGCCCGCGGTCGGCGGGTTAGACCCTGGTGGAAACGGGCCAGGGGGATCTCCAACTCCTGTCCCGGTTCCAATATGCTCATCCTCCCAGCGGACCTTAAGCATTTTGAGATTGTCGCTGCCGTCGAAAAAGCACCCCAGCACTGTGTCCGTTACTGAGTTTGTGGAGGAGTAACTGGACGCCCGAAGATCCACAGGCCCATAGGAGGATTCGTAAAAAAGGCTATACGTCGGAGTGATGCCACCAGAGCTGGAGGCCGTTCCAAAGACCGCCCCATACGCAAGGAGGACTGTTGGGGTGAAAGTGAATTCCTCCGCCGAGCCTCCGTACTCCACGGCTAGAGACAAGAACGACAAGGATTGAGCCGTCACCTTTAGGGAGGAATCGAGGTCGATCCCTATGCCTGATAGAGAACCTCCGGCCGTGCGTGTGGAGAATACAACCTGACTGCCGTCCGATTTCGCATCTTCAAGCAGCCATTCCGCGCTCGGCGTAACACCGGAGCCTGCCGGTACACCTATGTCTGGCCACTCAACGGTGTAATTGGCCTGTTCCTGCGCTTTTCCGAACTCGCCAAACCGAGTCACCGTGAGGTTCATCACGGCGCTGTTCGCTGCAGGCATATTGACCGATGTGATCTGAATTAGCCAACGGGAACCGTCTCCCGTCGCCAGGAACATCCAGGGCCCAGGAGTGTTGTTGAATATGCTAGTGTTCTTACGGTATATCTGGCCGCGGGCGCCCGACATAAGGGCTTCCGGACGCCACGAGAACCCGTTGATCTCGTCTTCAGCCAGTTGTCCAGCCGTTCGGTTCGGCGCAGTCCAGCCGGGCCGTTTGAGCCGCAAGGCTCGTCCAAATTCTTGATACAGCACTCCGTGCGGCTGCTCACAGGGAATGTAATATCGCCCCTCTTCGGCGTCCCAAAAGCATTGTAGACCATTGGCCAGGTAGTAGTTGCCGCCGGCAGTTTTGGGTTGGGTAGTTGTCGGAAGATACAGCCGGCCGTTTTTCACGAGGCCGTGGAGAGGGTTGCCCCAGATTTTGATTTTGTCTAATTCGCGAAAAGAGGACATGTTGACTCCTTAATGGATTCCTTTGGTGGAACAGTGTCAGTGACCTTGACGCTGTTCGTGCTGGCTGCCGGATCGGGGCGCTACCGCCCACTGGGCCAGTGGCTTAGATTCAAGTTGCCGGTATCAAAGATTCCCTCGAATAGCTCCTGATCCATCCACCTCGACTGCCGGTCAATCTCCAGCAGCTCCTTCCGTTCGTCCTCCGAAAAGTAGTCGGGTAAAGGTGTTCTCAGCCCGTGGGTTATTGGGTGTAATAGATGTCCGCATAAGATGGCCTTAAACCGCTTTCGCGTCATCGTTTTGGGCTTTAAATTCTGCGCTCGTTGGCTTCTGAGCCTCCGCCCCAAAGCGATGCACCAGAAAGCGGAAAACGGTGGGTAATCTTGATGTGTTGTCATGGTTTTGGGCCTCCTTGCCCCTGATTGAGAAAAAGCGGTTAATTGGTTGTGGTCGGCTCCAGCTCGACCGGGACGTCGACGACGGCGGGGGCGGCGCTGTTGGGTTTCTCGACCGATCGAGCGCTTAGCCGTTCGACCAGCAGCACGATCGTTCGAGCGGCCATGATCTGTTCGGCCGGCCGGTTCTTGTAGGACAAAGCTCGCTGCAGTACGTCCAAGGACTCGCGTACAAGCTTTGACAACCGCGTAAGAAGCTCCTGTTCGGCCTCTGATCGAAGATGCTCTAGTTCCGCCCGGACCTCGGGACGTTTGAGAAGATGACACGCGCTGACGACGTGATAACCGGTTTCGCGTGCGGCTTGAGCTTGCGAAAGGCCTTCCGCCAATCGAAACAGGAATTTACGTTGACGAGGACTGAGAACGTTAGGCTTCATTAATATACTTCCTTGCTCGAAAGAGATATCTGGTGCCGGCACTTATAGGTGCCGGCCGTGTGTCCGGCCGGGCACCTATATATATAGGCCGGTCGGACACGACAAGTTACTGATAAATAGGAGAAAAGTTTGTCCGACCGGATTTTTCGCCGGACACAAGCCGAAATCGCTGTAGCCCAAAAGTGGCACGGCCTCCAGTGTCCGACCGGATTCTTGTGTCCGGATCCGGATGCCGGACGCCGGACACAACTTTCATCTTCGAAACGACTAAACTGCGGGATATCGGGCTTTCGGCCTTGTGTCCGACTTTGAATCCGGCTGGACGCTGAGATCCGAACACAAGGTCGATTCATGATCCCCTCCTTGGGAGCTCGATAACTTCCGCCGTTTCATTAGGAGTTAGCAACTGCTGCTTGTTGCGGTGCTCGCGGGCGGCTTCCGGGAATCGGACGGCAGCCTCAATCTTGTCTTCGAGCTGGAACCAGCCTTTATTGAGCCCATCCCGGATCTCGGAGTCGAGCTTGTCTTTGCCGACACCAAAGGGGCCATCGACACCGCCGTACTGGCGAACAAACCCCGATATCGTCCAGAGTGTGCCGTTTTTCGCATCTGCTTCAATTCGATCCCGAATTTGAGCGAGGCAGGCCGCCTCGCTGATTTTTTGCGGATCGGCACGTCGGAGGTATCCATTAAATTTGGCATGGAGCCAAAGATCCGTGTCCAACCGGCAATAGTTCGACTTCACCATATCGAACTTCACCCAAGTAGTATGGTCGCTGTGCTTCACTTCTTTCTTATCTGCCGTACGGAGTTGCGCCGCCCAGCGGATGCCATCGATCAGCGCCGACGATCCCCGTGATGACACCTGAGAGGTCTCTCGCTCCCGGAGTGCTGCCTTGGAGATGTGATGCGCGACAAGCACAGTTGCACCGGTCGCCTCTCTGATCTCTTCGAGTACCTCAACCAACCGCGACATATCGGAAGCATTGTTTTCATCGGCGTTAAAAATCCGGGAAACTGGCTCGACAACGATCAATCGTAGGTTTTCGATCTGTGTTGCCAGTTCGATAATCTGCTCCACCCGTTTGGTTTTCTCGGCTTGGTTGCCGCGCTTGGTGACGAGAGCGTTGTCCTGCCCGACCAGTGATCTAATAAACAAGTTTTGGCGTACCGCAGCTTTGATCGCTTGTTCCGTCTCGTCGTTAGCCAGCTCAGCGATAACCATCCATAGACGCCGATGGAGTTCATCTGAATCATCCTCGAGCACCAGATAAAGCACTCCGCCCGCATGCTCTATCTCACCCAAGCCATCAGCCCATGACATGCCGGTAGCTATCGCAATGGCCAACTGGATCAGGAGCGTTGTCTTACGGCTGCCGCCTGCTCCAAGGATTGCGCCAACGATATTGGCTGGTATGCGATCGCGAACCAGGAATTTCCGAGGCGGTGGGGCAATGTCCAGGTAACGATCGCATCGGAACTCGTCCAAGACGAGTCTCAATGCCGTTTCGATTTTCGGGATGGGATAGGCAGCACGAATAACTCGATTCGCGATCTCCTGAAAGCTTACGCCGTTTAATCTGTCCTCATCAAAATCCTTAGCTGATGGAATAGCTATACGGCAATGATTTTCAGTTGCCGCTCGTTCGGCAGAGCGGATTCCAGCTGGGTCATTATCTCGGGCAATGACGATATCGGCTTTAGGATTCCTCTGCCGAAGGGCACGTATTAACGCCGGGAGATTGGTAGCGGACAATGCCGCGAGCACAAGCGTTTTTTCGTCGGGCCGAAAGGCTTGGCCGAGTGTGATGGCATCAGATACGCCCTCAGCAACAGTAATTTGATGCGCAAGGAGGATCGCAGTTGAAGGATCATCGGCAAAAGGGGCATAAAATGCACCTGATTTCTTGGCCCCCTTAGCCGCTGTTTTGCTGCCGTCGGCAAGGATGCGTTCATATCCTCGAAAATCGCCTTCAACGTTGTAAATCGGGAACCAAGCCTCTGAATCACTGACTTTGAAAATTGGTGTCCCATTTTCTGAGTGGAATATTTTCCTCTGCAAGTAAGGGCTATCGGAAAATTTTCCATCAGGGCAGGCATCATATTGCCTTTTGAGTTTTTGCAGGGGCTCACAAAGGGATTTCTCACAGTCGTCAGATTCATCAGCGAATTCCTGATCATTCGCAGAATAGCCGTGTTCTTTGGCCAGATGAACAAGCGTTCCAAGCTTGATATCTCCAGGTTTCAAGAAGGCTTTAAACCGTCTTTTGATTTCATCCCTTCCAGGGTATTTCTCGGATCGATTTGACCATGCATCAAACAGGTCAAGTCCCTCGTCCTCGTCAATTGTTTCTTGGCTGACCGCATCGCCAAGAGCAAAGCCGATATTCCGCCATATTTCGTAATCATCGCTTGGAATATGCTCCAACATAACCCAAAGTTTCTGAGCATATCCTGAGAAGTTAGCGGCATCGAACGTGGGTCGTTGACGGTCGTTTTCAGTAAGGTGGGTTTGAGGTTTCAGCCCCTTGAATGGGGTCTGAGGATGTGCAAAGCGTCGTAGTGACACAATTGTTCCCCTAGATCGGTTTATCTGGGGCACAGCGAAGCAGCAGCAAGATGACCACATATCAGCAATCGCTGATATACTAGAGATGCCAATCATCTTAGCCGCGGCTGCGTCCCTGCGCCGCGGTTTTCCTTATTTTGTTCCCGCCTGCATCGACTGCCGCCAGACAGCAGCAGCATCAGAGCTTATCAGCGGCTTCCGTCCAACTTTAAAGATTGCTGGACCTAGTCCTAGCCTTTGCAATTCGTAGAACTTGCTGCGGCTGATGCTATGTATTGCACAAAATTCAGGAACTGTTATCGCAGCCTTTTGGCTGATTTCGATCTGAGGAGTAGGCGCTTTTGCAGGTTTTCTCTTACGGGGCATGGATGTCTCCACTAGTTTTTAACTGACCGTAATAGTGTGCCAATGCACCCATGAAAAGTCTAAAATCTTTTTGTAAACAATAGCTTGTGATATTTACTATAATTATGACCACAATTTGTGAAGCACCTCACATCATTAATAACTTAATAACGGATACTTCACATTCTTGCCTTTCAAACTGTGAGATTTCTTAGTTCAATTATATGCTTCCAAAAAGGAATTATATTATTGATATATAGGAAATGACCGAGCGGTCTTCACGTAAGGCTAACGAACTGCCTTTACTTTCTTATCGGCTTTATGGCCGAAGCTCGGCAAAAGGGTGCGGACGGTATTCGTCAGAGTTTTATCGCACAGGTGGGCATAGTGTCGACTCGTGATTCGGGTGTCGGCATGACCGAGTAATTTGCTGATGGTCAACAGGTCCGCACCGGCCTGTGCCAATAACGAGGCATAGGTATGTCGAAGCTCGTGGAACGATATCATTGGTCGTATTCGTGCCGCTTCGCAGGCCTCGGTCATGGGCCTCAGCTGATGACTTCGGCTCCACGGCGTGCCATCCAGCTTTGTAAAGGCCAACTCATCTCCGGTCTTGCCCGCTATCACTTCCGCAAAGAAGCTTAATCCCTCTTCGGACAAGGGTACGTAACGGCCTTTGCCGGATTTCGCCTCTGCGGAGAGAAACACCAATCCGGTATCGAGATTTATATCGGTAACGCGTAAGCGAGCAAGTTCTGAATATCGGCTGCCGGTAAACAATGCCGCTTTGACGAGCTGCCGAAAATCTGGACGGCATGCATTAATCAATCGTGTCGATTCCGCTTCGGTCAAGAACCGAATAACCGGCTCATCTACATTGTTAAATGGTTTTACTCGCCGCCATGGGGTGTCGTCAGCAACTAATTCATCCTCGAAGGCTTTATTCAGGATCGCCTTCAGCACGGTCAGAATTCGGTTTGCTGTCGACTTCCGTGCCCGCTTCTCATCGTGCGTGATTGGGTGTTCCTTATATGCCTGTTCCAGCCCTCGCTTGGTTCGTTTCCGTGCCGGCCGCGTAGCGAGCTTAGTATGCCACTCCTTTATATCCCGGCTGCTCAGATTAACGATGGCTTTGTCGCCGAGATCGGGGAGGATGTGGGCCTCGATGGTCGCTAGTGTTTCTTTATAGGCCTTCCGGTGTTGGCGATACCATTCGAGATATTTCTCTGCGGCTTGAGCCACCGTGATCGTTGAAGGTGTCGGTTTCGCGTGTAATTCGAAGCCTCTTTTTTGCGCCTGGGCAAAGCTCAGGATGCCGTATCCGTCGGCATCCTGGAAATCGTCGGCTTTGCCGATCGCCCGCATAGAGCGTTTGCCAATTGCCGTGTCGTTGACGCGGATACTCCATGTCCCCGCACCGTCCGCATTCCGCCGATAAACCAAAGACAGACCGTCATCGAGCTGAAGCCAATAAAGTTTGCCGCGCTCCAGCCTGAGTCTAGCCGTGCGGGTCTCCAACCGCGAATCTCTAAGCGATCTCGCCATACTGGAATTTCCACCGTGTTGCTTCGTGTTGCTGAAATATTGCTGCGATGTCCCTAAACCGTCGCGCACAAGTATAGACAGTCAGGTATCTTTATCGCAACATATCAATAACATACGTGTGTCCGCTGAAGTGCGCCAAAGTGCACTGAAGTTGGAGATGAAACTCTCTCACGGCGGCAACAGGGGTTCGAACCCCCTTGGGGACGCCAAGTTTATATAACCTTGGGACAGTAAGGTCCCGACGGTCGTTTGTCCTTCCGCCCGCAATACTTTCTTGCCTTTCCGTTCCACCGGAATACACCGAATCGGTTCCTTGAGCAGTTGCCGGAGCGCTTTTCGTGCCGCGGCCACATCGCGCT